>NZ_JBBOTR010000002.1:0-231940 GCF_038005725.1 Bacillus sp. FSL R12-0074 | reverse complement strand
GTTCCTGCGTAAAATATCAACCGTACCAAGAGAGCGTCCAAGCGTTGGACATCTAGGGGTGGAACACCCCGAAGTAACGCTCAGGGAGACGAAAGGTTACTTTCGTCGTGGAACTGAGAAGCTCCCACTTCAAGCTTTGCTAAGTGGCGAGTAGTTCACGAGCGTCTATTCGCACTGTATATCATTAAAATTTTCCCCTTGCTTCCTACATTCATAAACCATAAATTCACTATTCCTCCCAAAAGGATTTTTATTGTAATCACCATGAAAATTTTTTATATTGAATCCTTCTATTTCTAAGAGATACTGCATTTCGGATGGTAAAGTATATTTTGAAAGGAATCTGAATTTTTTTTCACTTAAGAAATTATCTGCTATGTCATACACCTCAAAATAACAAGTGGTTTCAATTATTTGCTTATAATGATCTGCTTTTACGACATCCCATGATTTAACTTTATAATTTTTAAAATTCTCCCCTTTAATAGGACTATTTCCTCCATCACTCACTCTCTTAGAATAAGGAAGAATAGTTGGAGGTGTAATAATATCGAAAACAAAAATCCCGCCTTCTTTTAATAGTAATTTAATATTTCTAAGAGCTAATTTTTGTTGTGACGATGTAAGTAAATATTCAAATACACCACCAGACATAAATATAAAATCAAATTTTCTTTCAGACTTAAAATCTGTAGCAGAAGAAACCTTAAATTCTATTTTATCCTTAATATTTGGCATCTCATCTAACTTCTTACTGGCTTTTTCAATCATTCCTGCTGATATATCAACACTAGTTACATTAGCGCCTTTTTCAGCAAGAATAAAAGATAATCTACCAGTACCGCACCCCAAATCTAAAACTTCATCATTTGGTTTTACCAAACCACTGTAAAAATCAAAAATACCATCAGGTTCTGGGATGATAATGTCGTATAATTCAGAAATTTCATCGTATTGTTGCTGCATTGTTTTCCTCCTTAATGTATTTCTTTTTTATATCCCCTATAAAAGGCAATCTGCCAAAATATGAGATAGAAAGCAGTTAAATAACCGTATTTTTTTTTGATATACTTATATGAGTTAATAATCGACCTCGTTTTATTTTTAGGTTCATAATAACCATTTTTTTTGTGTAAAACCCCACGTGCATGACCTACCCCATAATTAAATGAACTTTTCAAATCTTGCTTAATGCTTAACTCTGGATGAATAATTCTTGCATTATCATCATATAAAATCTTAAGACTTGCAGATTGAACTCTAATATCAAAATCATAATCCTCTGTCCAAGATAAATTCTCATCAAAATAATATCCATTTACCTTCGCTAAGATTCCTTTATTAAATGCCAATGGAGGTGAATATGCATTTTTTTTGCAAGTATGTATATGTCTTGCACGTGCAATGATTTTTCCAATTTTGCTGTTAAAGGAAAACATCACCCTTCCTTTAGCCAAAGATCCTGCATCTAATAATTTGAATAATTTATTGATGGTACCTGGCATAAAAACACAATCTGAATCCATAATTAACACATTATCTTTACTAGAAATTTCAATTCCATAATTATAAGCTTTTGCTAAATTAGGTGTAGGTAATTCCCCAATTACTGCATTGCTAGAATAGGCGATTTTTTTTACTTCTTCTGTTGCACCATTTAAGACAACGACAACCTCTACATTTTCATCAATACTTTTTAAACACTTTCCCAATCTGATATCGTTATAAGCTGGTATTACAATTGATAGATTCAACATATCTACTCACCTTATTTAAAGAATTATCCATACTACTCAAAACTTCATCTAAACAATAAAATTCTCCTGAATCCTTTAACTCGACTAATTTACCTTTATTATTTCTATATGTTTCTATATCTGGGGTTAAAAGAAAAGCAATTCCTAGATCCTTACAAATATCTTTAATTGCAGGAGCCATTGAATATTTTTTTACCGGTATACCATATTGTACTACTACATCGTATGAATTTGATTCTAGGTATCTCCTAATTCTTTGTATCAATTTAGCCCTATATTCTTTCATTAATTCTTCATAAATTACTGAATCCTCAATATCTTCCATCCAATCGTACGCACAAAAAGTAGGATTCATTTGGTATTCATATGGTATAATTCCCGCATTTGATAGAATAATTGGATGAACCATTGGGTATTTATTTGTAACTTCTCTAATTTTTTTACCAATATATGAAAAGTCATATGGTTTAGCCCAAGAACAAACTTGTAAAAAAGCAATTCTTTTCCCCTGAGGCTTTTCGTAATAATCCCCACAAAAATAGTCCTGCCATGTATTGAACTCTTCATGATGAATATACTTTGAGCAAGCTCCTCGTTTAAAAACTGTTTCCTCTTTTATTAAATCTAATAGTATATATTCTGGGTAGTAAGGATAACTTTTTTTATTAAGTACCAAATCCTTTATCCTTTCATCCTGTAGATTAGAATAATTTCTATTTCTCAAAATCTCTCCTCCTTTATTTAAGAATCAAAAATGAACCTAATAAAAGGGCATCCATCTCTGATCCATAAAATGACCTAATAGCATCACTTGGGTTACATATAATTGGTTCTTTTCCTACATTAAACGATGTATTCATAACTGCAGGAATTCCTGTTTTCTGGTAAAAGTTATAGATTGTTTCATAATAATCAGAATTCATATCCCTCGTAACTACTTGAGCCCTTGTTGATCCATCAACATGAACTATTGCTGGAACTAAATGATGTACCTCTTTTTTAACAGTAGAATTTAACAGCATATAAGGGTTATTTATTTTTTCTTCTAATACTACAGAAGCGTTTTCATCTATGATGCTAGGAGCCAATGGTCTCCATTGCTCTCTTTTCTTAATGGTATTTACTTTATTTAACATATCCCTACTCTGAGGGTTAGCTATTATGCTTCTATTTCCTAAAGCTCTAGGACCGAATTCCATCTTTCCAGAAAATCTTCCTATTATCTTATTCTGAATTAATAACTCGGAGCATTTATCATATTTATTAGAACCTAATTCTATATATGATAGATTATATTTTTTTAATATATTTAAGATACTAGAATCAGGAAATTCCGGACCAGAATATACATGATCTTCAGTGAACATAGGCGTTATACCATTTTCGGCAAGAAACCATGTAGCTGCTCCAATACTTACCCCACTATCTGAAGCACCTGGTTGAATGTACAAACTATCCACTTCTGGTAAATCAGCTATAATTCTATTCGCTATACAATTTAATGCTACTCCTCCCGAAAGACACAAATTATCTATTCCAGTTAGATTAATAGCTTTTTTTACAAGCTTAACAATTGCTCTTTCCAAGGCTGCCTGACCTGAGGCTGCAATATTTTTATATTCCATTACTGATGAATTCATTAATAGTATTGAATCTATTGGATTATATTCATATTTAATATAATTAGGAGCTATCTTTGTTATACTATTAATAACTTTTATCCAATCTTTTAATACCGAAAAATATTTACCATTCATACTAACTGTATTTTCATTTGGTTTCAAAGGGTTTTCCAGTATATCAGGAAATTCAAATATTTCTTCCCCATATGAAGATAGGCCCATTAACTTCCCTTCATTATGCCTCCCTAAACCTGAAAATACAGTTAATGCTTCATAAAAAATACCTAAAGAATGTTCCAACGGGTATTTTTCTAGTACTTCTATTATATTACCTTTTCCTTTTGCTATCGTTATTGACTCTTCTTCTCCACTTCCATCAATAACTATTATGGTAGCTTCGTTAAATCCCGAACTAAAGAACGCACCAGAAGCATGTGCCAAATGATGAGAACACATATGAATTTGAGGATCTTTATCTCTCTTAAAAATTCTCTTCGGAAAAATCTTTTCAAGACATTCATCTTTGTTAAGCTTCTTTGAATACTTCTCAAAATATAATTGTTCTACATCCCAGCCCATAACAATATGATCTACTTCATTTGGAGTAATTTCAGCTTCCTTTAAACAATAAGCTATTGAATTATATGGAATTTTATCTAATGCCTTTTTTTGACGAATAAATCTTTCTTCTTCAGCTGCAGCTATTAATTTACCATTATAAAATAAACACGCACTTGCATCATGAACATCAAAGTCCCACCCATTGACTCCTAAAACATACATTATTTTACCTCGCAGTTATTTTATATTTTTCTTCTAATCTCATAATATTCTTGCGGAAAAAGGGTTGGTTTATCTATTAATCGTACAAAAACTAACATATCTGTTTGAATATACAAATCATTAAATGTATCTTTAGAAAAACCAATGCCATCTAAGTCCTTTTTTATTAATTCTTCATCAATGTAAGGCTCTTCCGCCACTTTATAAGAACTTAAATCGTGAATAATTTCTTTTAAATAAAAACCTAAAGATGTCAAGAAATTCTGCAAATAAACCGCCCTATTACCTAATCTTTTAACACTTATATTTAAAAAAATTAAATCACCCTTTTGACCTTTTAATAATTCATTAGCTCTATTTAACCACAAATCTAACCCTCTACCATCATCTATAGGGTCACAATGTATTGCATCATACTTATTCCTTAAATCTTCCATAACTTCATTTCTAACATCAAAATTATAAAACTCAATATCATTGTTTGCATGTTTAAAATATTCAATCAGTTCTTCGTCAATATCTCCTACACCTATTTCTCTGTTTTTATATTGTTTAAGGGCCAAACTTGTATAATCATCATCTCCGCAAAAAAAGATATTTTTATTAGATGATAACTCTTGATTTATTATTTCAGCTCTCCTCAACGAACTATCCCAAGTAGCTTTAAATTGAGCATATTTTTTTTTGTTTATTTTATTCTCATATCCTGTATTAGGAAAAGGGGTTGGTTCATATAAAATACCACTTGTTAACTCTTGTGAAAACCTTATTTTATTTTCTATAATTTCAACTAAATTTCTTTCTCTTAATACTTTTAATAATCTTAAAGCCAAACTTAAAGTCCCAGTTATTTTGACTAGATCATCTAAAGTATCTACAGTATTAATGGACTTCCAAATTATAAATTCGAATTGTTTCTCACTAATTTCATACCATTTTTTCCAAAAATTCAAAAGTACCCCTCTGTTTTTTAATTTTGGTACTTTATCTAACTCTTCTTCATAGTCTAATTCAATAAATCTTTCATATAATAAAATAATCTTATTTTCTTTCATACTGTATACCCTACCTTAAAAAAAGTTACATATACAGTTAAACTGCATATGTAACCTCCTTATTTTAAAACTTAACCTAATGTCTTGCCTGCACGAATTAGTAAATCCTCTTCATCTAATTCAAGATCTTCAAGCTCTAGCATTTCTTCATGAATATATTCCTTTTCCATTTCACATTCCCCCTTATATAGATAATTGTGTAATTCAAATATTTGCAACAGAGCTGCACCACCAATATTAGCATAAAAGTAGAATTTTCTGATTAATAAATAAATTATATTTGTAGATAAAATTTATTCAGAAAATTAAGTAAATTTTTCCTAATAAAACAATACTAGGAATAATTATGGGTATTTATATTATTTTAATTTTTATATTAGGATTTTCAAAAAACCTAGTATAGAGCCTTTTTTTAGAAATTTTTGTCGATTTTCCTTTTTATAAATTTTTCAAAAAATGTTTATTTTCGGGGTTTATTAAGGGATGTCTAATTTGTGGGGGCACGGCATTTTTAGGAGAAAAGAAGGCGGAATAATGTAGTTAGTGTTTTAAATGTGTTTTCTCCAAACTGTCCTAGGGGTAGGGCGGCTTTTTATTTTGTTTTGATTCCTTTTCCCCAGCATTTATAGATAGGGATAATTGGCATTAATTCGATGATGTCAACATTCCATTCTGGCGGTTCATCTTAAAAACGACTATCCACTTCATAATGTTCAAATCTACATAAGTACTTGTTTCCTTCTAAATCATTGCAATATGTTGGTTCGAGACATGGAAACATCTCAATTCCCCTTTCTTGATGCTTTCGAGCATCGGAATATCCAGGAACCCATTTGCTAGGTGGGGGATATTATCGGATCGCTGAATATTCCGAAAAGAAAAAGTTTATCTTTGTTCACATATTCGTAACATCCTTATATAAAGTTTTTTAAAATTATATGTTAAACTTACTATAGTCCAAGAAATTCTTATACACTCGACAACTCGATGATCTTAGTACTGCCCTGCATCCCCTGCAGGGCTTCCCTCATTTAGCTATAGTTATATACTTGTATGGGTTCTGGTGCAAAAACTTCAAGATAATTGCAATTAATCTCTAAATCTTGGACATACTGATACTATTACTCTAAAAAAGGTGCGTGATCAGTATGGAAAAGCGAAATTTATTGGTTCTGGTGCAAAAATATTAGTTAGAAACCTAGAGTAGCAATTTCCTCTACATTTCTAGCCTATGAAGCTAAACCAAACAGTTTATGAATAAATTGTTTTTGATTTTGGACAGACTTGTCCAGTAAAACAAGTTGTCCTTTTTTCATCATATGCATGGCTTCAACACCACTCAATATAGAAATTGCTGTTTTAAACGACTTTAACCCTAACATAGAACGAACTCGCCTTTTAATAAACCGGTGGTCTTGTTCCACTATATTATTGAGATATTTAGCTTGCCTTAGTTGCATGCCTTCAGGCATATGTTTCTCTTCTTTCAACTCTTGAATCGCTACAGGATAAGCAGGGTTCTTATCTACTGTTATCACGCGAGGTTTAGAAACATACGAAAAAGCCAAGGCTTTCTTGAAAAAACGCTTGGCTGCTTGTTTATCTCTTGATTTACTTAGATAAAAATCAATTGTATAACCCTCTGAATCAACTGCACGATATAAATACATCCATTGACCTTTTACTTGAATATAGGTTTCATCGACTCTCCACGAGTCATTTGTTGATTTAAGATGATGTCGTACTTTCTCTTCTAATTGAGGTCCATATTGATGAACCCAGCGCATAATTGTTGTGTGAGCAATTGATAATCCTCTTTCCTCCATCATTTCCACCAGGTTACGGAAGCTCAAATTGTACCGTAGGTACCACCTTACTGTTAATAAGATGAGTTCAGGCTGATAATGCTTCCATTTAAATAAATTTTCTTTTTCCATACTGATCACGCACCTTTTTTAGAGTCATACTATCAGTATGTCCAAGTTTAGGAGATTACTTGCAAGAGTCTTGCGATTTTTGCACCAGAACCTTTAAAACTTCGGCTGCTTCTGTAAACGTTGGTGCATAGGTAGAAAATAATAAAAATAATGTTACTATAAGTCCTATGATTTTCTTCATACTCGCATCTCCTTATAAATTCTTTAAAACCTCTTAATTATATATTTACATTTATTGCTATTAAAGTAATAAATGTAAATATGTATAATTGTATATTCGAATTCTCAATAGAGTGTACCCTATTGATAAGAAATCCTTTTCTTGATATTATTAGTCTCATAGACTCTCAATAACACTTATCAAAAATACATACAAAAAGAGGGGTAAAAATGGTCTATGGATACGCTCGTGTAAGTGCACAAGATCAAAATCTAGATACACAGATTGAACAGCTCATGAAATATGGAGTAGATGAAATTATTAAAGAGAAAATAAGTGGAGTAACAAAACAAAAGCCAGAGTTAGACACTATACTGTCAAAACTAATTACTGGGGATACTTTGGTCGTAACTAGAATGGATCGTTTAGGTCGAAATACCATTCAGCTATTACAGTTAGTAGAACAACTTCGAGAAAAGGATGTTCACTTTGCGATTTTAAATTTAGGAATAGATACGAGAACGCCAACAGGAAAATTCTTTTTAACTGTCATGGCTGCCTTTAGTGAACTTGATCGAGAAATGATTAAAGAAAAGCAACGTGCGGGAATAAAGCTAGCGAAACAAAAAGGAGTATATAGAGGAAGATTGAAGAAATATACGGATAAACACCCAGGTATGAATCATGCGATTGAATTACGGGAGCACACCACTAAAACAGTGAAAGAAATATGCCAAATTACAGGTGTGAGTCAGGCCGCCCTGTATCGTAGATTAAAAGAACTTGATTAAAGTTCTTTTTTAATTTGTAATTAAATCCCAGAGTGGCCCCTCATACCCAGAATCGTTTCCGTACCCCTACATGATACAACTGATTTTTATTAGTTTTCTTTTTTCTTAGTTTTGTAAAACTCATTTTATCGTCTTCATATATATTACTTTCTAAAAATCCTAAAATAAAAATAAAACGAATACCCACATAATTTATTTCAGCCAATTTTTAAGCATTCGCAAAAGTATACCTTTGCGAACATAATAAAAAGAAGAAACCATAAAGGATTCTTCTTGTATAATGATTTAAATAGAGAATTTTCAGGTGTGGCGTGCTATTCTTTGAATGGCTTTTTTCTCAATATTTTTTTATGGAATTAAAATTTTATATTCCGATTCTGGAATTATCATAATTTGTGAAATTCTCATATCAGAATCATTCTTTTTTCTAAGTACTAACCATGTAGGATTTGAATCAAGACTTCCATCGAGCTCAAAAGTAAATCCATTGCTCACATGGTCTGTCCAACCATAAAAATTAGGATTATAAAAATCACCTATGATTTTGTAAGGATTTGGTGGGAGAAACCCCGCTCTATTTATTTCTACATTGATGGTCCCATGTCCAAAAGTCCTCAATAACAATACATATTTTTTGTTGAAATCCACTCCTTCCATACTTATTTGATATCTAATACTATTTGAGCCAGCCGCCCCGAAAATTTGTAATCCGCCATCTGTTCCTTGGTCCAACAATTCCTCTAAATAGACCGGGGATTCATCATTCATAGAATTATACTGTAAAGCTGGTATTGTATAAGATCCTTTTGCTGGAAGTACATGTAGAGCTGTTTTGAAAAATTCTTTTGTATTGTCTGGTGCAAAACCTAAAATCAAATTGCCGCTATATTCCTGGAGATTAGGTTGCATGTCCAACTCGAGTTTACTGCCTAAATTTAAATTTAAATTTGCTGGAAAACCTGCGTTTGGAATAGCTGATATAGTTCGAATATAGTATCCATCATGCGAGATAAAATTGTTTGGAGGTGGAATCACACCTGGTGGTATTACTTCTGTATCTCCAATTTTAATTCTCCAAGTGCTAGAAAGTGGGCTGTAATTGATATTTGCACTCTTAGGTGGATCTAGATCTGGATCAGGGCTATGGTAAGTTCTAAAATCAGAATAACCGTTTATTGGCGTTTTAGAATATCCCATCCATCCCGTTTGGGTTTCCGATTTGATATATTTGGGTAAAACACCGTATAGTGGAGTATATGGTCTCGTGCCAGAGCGCACATAAGAATGAAACGTAACACTCTTTAATAAACCACCGACAATACCATTCATCAATTTATATTGTTCTCTCCATTCATGTGAAGATACTTGAGTCGTGCCTCCCACGAAATGCCATAAGGATCTCGATACAGATGGAGTAATTCCTTCATAACGCATTAAAGACCATAAATAAACTAAATCCATTGCATACTGATTCATTGTATTTTTATATTCAATACGGTTTTTAATGTCTCCTCTATTGCCTACAGTAGCAAATCCCCTGCTGTACAGTGTACCTGCTCTGGTCGTATAATCTGAAGTGAGCCTATAAAATTCATTACGATAATATTTGACATCATCGCTAGTTAATCCCCAACGAGCCCCCATTAATATGCCATCTTTTAATAGAGTTAAATGTAAAGTACATATTTGTGCAAACAAAGGTAATGAAACTCCTTCATAGCCCTCGATTTCAAATTGTGGTAGTCTTTGAATCAACGACAGGTTGAAGTGTACAAAGATATCTCGTGCAGTTGCTCTAGCTTCTTCGATCTCTATAGATTCATTTTTTTCATGTGATGCAATTGTTTTTGTTGCTGCCGAAAGTTGGTCAGCAAGTTGAATAAATCCTACGTATTCTTTTTCTAATATCTTCCTTCTTTCTTCAGTAAGTCTTTTATTTAACAATTTTTCAACTTCTGCAAGTATCTGTTCCATAGTATAAGGTTGTGACCCCGGGAAAATTAAACCTTTTAGAGCATTTAATCCTTCACCTAAAATCCATCCACCAATAGCAGAACCTACCCATGATACAATTGGAGCCACTATAGGTACTCTTGGAGTTGGTGATGATACTTGATTATTAGGATTCATGTTAGGACTTTCGTTCTTATTTGAAGTCATATGTGTCAAACACTCCTTTTCCTTTTGAGTATAATCTCAACACAGGCGCCTCTTAATCTGTAAGTCGTTCACATACTCTATAAGGGATTTGTATTTTTGGAAGTTATTTCTAACACCACTTCATATTTTACTCTTTTTTTCTAAAACGCTTATTGAGAAAATATTAAATTCACTGTTAGCGCTTGTTACTTTGTGTTTACTCCTATGCCCGCCGATCTTATCTTTTTTATTTGTGGATTTTTAATAAAAAAAAGGAATCCTTATAACAAGGATTCTGCAACAGGAAATAACAAAAATATATATAATAAAAAGAAATACTTATATTATAGTAATAATGAAATATTGAGAAATATTTACATAAATCCAGTATATATTACGTAGCAAGTGTAGAGATTGCTTGTTTGTAGATTAGTTGTTGTTTACCATAAACCATCATTAGAACAGTAAATTTATCTGTTGCAAGAATCTGCCCACGTACTGGAACGCCATTCTTTAAAAATACAGTAACTTCCCCTTTTTTCTCTTTCAATTGTTCATACATATCTTCTTGTAAATTAAACATGAAATGCGCCCCCTGGTTTGTTTGTATTTACTTTTCTTCTCATACCTGCTGCTTTTCATTGTTGGATATTTCTGATTCCCATTCACTTTCTATTTTTCTAAACCATTTTCCTATTTTGCTTAGATAATATCTTTTTACTTCACCATAAGGAATCCAAATTTCCCGTTCCTGTATTTGATTCATCACTTCATGAAGAATTTCGTCATGTTCATACTTTCTAGGTCTTCTATAATATGTTTTTACAAACTGTGTATATTCTCTACGTAACCAATTAGAAATATGTTCTTTTTGTTTTTGCTTGAGATGTGACCATCTTTTATTTGTTTGAAGGATTATTCCATTTACTTTTATGTGGTTTTTCATCGACACTCATCTCCTTTTATTAGCAAAACGAATATATAACTATCGTATCACATTTAAATTGAAATACTGCTTTAGGGACATATTTCGCAAGAAATCTATTCAAAATATAGATGAAGAGACCATTCTTGGGGTACGGAAACGATTCATGGAATGAGGGGTCACTCTACATGCCCATCAAGCTAAGGTTGGGTATTCGATGAACTTCCGTTCTTGTTGCCTACATGCTTGATATTTTGTTTATTTGTTTTTAAAAATACGCATTCCAAATACACCTTGATAAGGTGTATTTTTAAAGATTATGCAGTTTTCTGCTTTAGATTAGATACAGTGTACTGATAAATGACGCCTAAAATATCAAAGACTGTCTTTTTCTCATATCGATGGGATTTCCGTCCGTTTTTCTGTAAGAGGGCAAACAGACGAAGGAAAATTTTTGATACTTCTTGGGTGTCTTTTTGTATAGCTTCATATACTAAGTACAGATGATCTTGAATCATATAAATTGCTTTATATTCACTTAATTCTTTTTGTTTTTTCTGTAGTAACAGCTGTCGCATTTTGAACATAGTGGAAGAACAAAGAAAAATAGCGATTAACTGTCCATAAAGATGACATTCTAGACGCTCTCGCTTAATATTGTGACAATGATTGATACCAAAAAGAGATTTCCATGTTTTAAATACAATCTCTATTTGCCAACGTAGTGAGTAGATATCATGAACCTGTTCCATCGGAACAATTTCCCATGGTATGTTGGTAATATAAACGTTGATTTCTGTTAATCGTTTACTTTTTTCAGAGTATGTAACTCCTTTTTTCTTTTCAACATAGGTTTGCTGTTTCCTACGTTTATGAGTTTGAGTCGATGTCAGTCTGTATATCACAACTCGTGAGGGTAATTTTTGTTGCCCAATATAGGCATTCCGAATTTCATAAGTATCTCCTGGTTTTATCTGATGCATAATATCTTCAAGGTTAAGTAAAACATATAGGGATTGCTTTTTTACTGTCCCATCCCGAAAGAATTCTGGAGAATCATTTTTTACATATACTCTATTATTTAATTTCAACCGTGAAACATAGAATACACCTCGTTGATCCATCTGGTCTAAATCTTTTAGAGAAAAGTATCCTAAATCTCGAATACATAAATCTCCTGGGCGTAAGGAATCTAAACAATCTGTACCAAAGGTTTTATCATTATTTTTACCTGGTTCCATTTGAAAATTGAGGAATTTTCCACTATGTAAATCATACTCTAGCTGAATTTTAATACCGGCTGTTTGTGCACATCCTCCTGAACCAGGATAAATAGTAGCCAAATGATTAGGGACTTGAAAAATAGTAGCATCTAAAATACGTATACGTTGAAAATAAGAAGTATATTGGTTTTGGATTTGAGACGAATCGTTTAGTTGGCTTTTGACTAAAAGAGAAAATATACGCTGTAGAAATAAAATAGCGCATCGGTTAAAACGTTGATTAAGTCCTTCTGGACTCATGAGTGTAGCTGTATTTGCATAAAGTTGACTACATAATCGAGTGAGGGAATCACTTGCTACATGTTGACTAATCCAGATACATAAAGCAGCCAAATCTCGTGCGCCATACTTACTTTTACGTTTTACAAAACCTGTCTCTTGTGCAAGTTGTTGAAGAATATGTGGAGATAGATATCGCTGTAGTTCTTCAGCGAACAAATGAAACTCTTCTTGAATCGAAAGACTCATAAAAAACGCCATCCTTTCTATATATTTCTACAAAAAGAATAGCGTATTTTCATTATTTTTTTGGGTAAAATTCTAAAGTTTTATGGAAATGTATTTAAAAAACCAAAATATGGTTGACAATCAAGGATTACATTTGTAATATTTAATTATAGATTACAAATGTAATACAAGGAGTGGAATTTTATACAATGAAAGAATTACCTAAAATATCGGAAGCTGAATTGGAAATCATGAAGGTTCTTTGGTCAAAATTTCCCCAAACAGCGAATGAAGTGATTGAAGCGTTAGAGGCAACAATGGACTGGAAACCGAAAACGATTCGAACGCTTATTAATCGATTAGTCCAAAAAGAAGCTGTTTCTTACCAGCAAGATAAAGGGCGTATGTATGCATATTATCCTTTAGTGTCGCAAGATAGATATCTACAAGTAGAAACAAAATCCCTCCTCAAACGTTTCTATGGTGCGGCATTTAAACCTTTACTTGTGAATTTCTTAAAGGAAGAAAAACTATCTTCAGAAGACATTAACGAACTCAAACGTATTCTGGATGAGAAGTCTGAGGAAAATCAGAGGAAGGATAGATAATGATGATAGATATGTTTGTAAACGTCTATCTACCTCGATTTTTTGATTGGGTGATAGAAACATCCATTATGGCAAGTATATTAGTCGGCTTAATCTTATGTGTCAAAATCTTGCTTAGAAATAAGATAACTCCGCGATGGCAGTACATGTTATGGATGATTTTAATTGTAAGACTTCTATTACCATGGTCACCAGATAGTTCCTACAGTATTTATTCTCTTCTTTCATATAGCTCTGGCGTGTCTGAGATTTTTCAAAAGGATACTACTCCAGCTATACAACAAAAAAGCGTGTTAGAAGATAAAACGAATCATTCAGTAACTACAAAAGGAGATAGTCACAAATCTAACTCCGTAAATGTAATGAAAGAGAGTGACCAAATAGATAGTAATAAAAAGAAAGAAGATACTACACTTTCCGTTTATAAAGTTACGTTATATATTTGGCTTTTTGGAGTTGCTATTCTAGCAACGATAACTTGTATTACGAATAGACGATTATATTCTTACATAAAAAAGCAACCCAATATTACGGATGAAAAAATTGTTGGGATTTTTGAAAACTGTAAACAATCTATGGGAATTAAGAAGCAAATTCCATTACGGTTGGCTGGGAAAATCTCAAGTCCGACTGTTTTTGGGCTTTTTCGCCCGAGAGTATTATTATCAAGCAGACATATGAAAATATTGAATGAGCAACAACTGCAATATATTTTTTACCATGAGCTATCTCATATGAAACGAAGAGATATAGCTGTAAATTGGGTTATGTATAGTTTAATCATTTTAAATTGGTTTAATCCGATTCTTTGGTATGCCTATTCATGTATGCGAGAAGATCAAGAACTTGCATGTGATGCATTTGCGCTCACTTTTATAGAATCAGAGGAACAAATTGCATATGGACATACAATTATTACTCTTTTAGAACAGTATTCAAGTTATTATCAAGCACCGAATCTAGCCAATTTAAGTAGAAATAAACGTATGCTAAAAAGGAGAATTCTTATGATTAAGAAATTCCAGAAAAAATCCTATCGCTGGTCCGCGCTTGGAATTATTGCTATAGTTGCTGTTGCATCTATTTCCTTATTCAATGCACGTGCAGTAGAAGGAGATGAAAGGCAGAAGGGACAAGTGGTAGAAAAAAAGCAGAAATCTAAAGATGCTTTTCAAAATGCTGTAGATATGCTGTTTGGTACAGAAGAAAATGCGAGAAAAGAATATCATTATTCAGCAAGAGTATATGAACAAAAGACGGATTATTTATATTTAGCTGAAAAGGCTTTAACAAAAGATGAGTTCGAACAGTACATAAAATTATACAAAGAAATTATTAATATACAGAAAAAAGGTGCTCCTAGAGATTCTGACCCCGAGTCAATATTTTTTAGAGGGGAACGTTTAACAAAAGCTGATCTTGAAACATTATATGCACTTTATGATCAGTCAAAACCACTTGATGACAAAGTATTCGAATCTTTAAATTACACGGTAAAGGAAGCGCAGCAACATGTTGATTTTCAAATTAAGAAGCCAACTTATACAATTGAAGGGTACAATCTTAAGGATGAAAAGGTAAATTATTTTATTAAGAGAAGGCCTGAATTAATTATTGAATTAGAATATACGAACGGAAAAGGGAACTATACAACTTATCAATCACAAATATTTGGAGAAAGTAAAGATCCGTTCCATGCTTTGTTTGTTGTAGAAGAAAATATTGAACAGTACGAATTAGAAGGAAATCAAATATTCTACGCTACTCATAACTCGGATAGTAATTTACAAGGTATGAAGATGATTGTTCCTGCAAAAGGAAAGAACAGTGCATATCAGATAGTCATCATAAATCATAGTTTAGACAATCCGGGGGAAGCAGTGTTCGATAGTAATGTGAATAAAGCGGAACTGGAAAAAATAATGCTTTCAATGCTGAAATAATAAAGAAGTGTTTTGAAGATTTATATCCTTAGAACATCTTTTAGTTATATTAAACAAATACAAGGAGAAAAAGATATGAATCCGAATAAATATAACACCCTAGCATTACTTTGTATGATGTTGTAATAGTTTATATGTTAGTAACTGAGTCAATACATTGGAAGTTTTTTTATGTAATTATTAAACAGGAATTGCTGGTGAAAGATAAGTTCATTACTTGCATGTCCATTCTATGATTGTGCATATTTTAATTATTTTATGAAAAACTAATAAAAATTTCCATATAATTGTTATAATATGACTAGATTGATATAAAAGTTTTTTCTATATTATATATTTGAAGGGTCCTCATGCAAAAAGAGCAAATTCTCTACTTGAGAACTTGCTCTTTTTTTTACAGAGAAACATTACTAGAGGGCTCTAAGGGAGTACTTGAATTTCATGAGAGAATTTCTGTATGTATCCATAATAATATGCAGGTATAACAGAATTTTAAAATTTATAAAAAGATTAAGAGGCGATAGAGAATGAAAAGATATATTAGAATAAAAGGAATTGGCACATATCTTCCAAAACGCAAAGTAGATTCTTTTGAAATAGATCGTATGCTAGATGTGCCAGAAGGCTGGACATTAAAAAAAGCTGGGGTAAAAACACGATACTATGTTGATGGTGAAACATCTTCTTATATGGGTGCTGAAGCTGCAAAAAAAGCTGTAGAAGATGCTCAGCTAACGTGGGATGATATCGATTGTATCATCTGCGGAAGCGGAACGATTCAACAGGCAATTCCTTCTACTGCATCACTTATTCAAGAACAGCTTGAACTACAGCACTCTGGTATTCCATGTTTTGATATCAACTCAACATGCCTAAGTTTCATAACAGCATTTGATACAATTTCTTACGCAATTGAATGCGGGAGATACAAAAATGTTGTTATCATTTCTTCTGAAATTTCTTCTGTGGGATTAAATTGGGGACAAAATGAAAGCAGCATTTTATTCGGTGACGGTGCGGCAGCTGTTGTCATAACAAAAGGCGATCATACATCTTCTATTATTGCTTCCCATATGGAAACATATAGCTCTGGTGCACATTTATCAGAAATTCGTGGCGGTGGAACGATGATTCATCCTAGGGAGTATAGCGAAGAACGAAAAGAAGACTTCTTGTTCGATATGAATGGAAGAGCTATTTTTAAACTATCTTCTAAGTATCTGTTGAAGTTTATCGAAAAATTACTTATGGATACTGGTTATTCTCTAGCCGATATTGATTTAATTATTCCTCACCAAGCAAGTGGACCAGCTATGAGACTAATTCGTAAAAAATTAGGGGTTGATGAAGAGCGCTTTATGACCATTTTTGAAGACTACGGTAATATGATTTCCGCATCTATTCCAGTTGCCCTTTTCGAAGCGATTAAGCAAAAGAAAGTGCAACGCGGAAGTAAAATATTATTACTAGGTACTTCTGCGGGACTTTCTATCGGGGGCATCCTTCTTGAATACTAAGAAAACAGTATTAATTACAGGGGCACGTGCACCAGCAACTCTGCATTTATGTAGACTGTTTCATAACGCCGGACATACCGTTATTATTGCAGATAGTATTCCTTATCCATTAAGCAAAGTTTCAATAAGTACGGATTATTTTTATGAAATTCCTTCTCCAAAGTTGAAAACAAATGAAAGTATCCGTGCGCTACTATCAATTATTCAACGTCACAATGTGGATTTGCTTATTCCTACTTGTGAAGAAATATTTTATATATCTAAATATAGAGAAGAGTTAAGCTCATTTTGTCATGTATTAGTAGATGATTTTCAAAAACTTTCATTACTCCATAATAAGTGGGAATTTATTCAGTTAGTAGCGAATTTAAGGTGGCAAGTACCTGCGACATATAGAATAAATAATGAAGAAGCGATAAGGTCAATGATGCACAAAACACCAGCTAATACTCCTTTTGTATTAAAGCCGATTTTCTCCCGTTTTTCTGATAAAGTGGAATTTATTACTAAAGAGGCTACTATAAAAGAAGTCCTGGTAGATAAGTCGAATTATATTATGCAAGAGTTTATACAAGGAACGCAGCATTGTTCCTACAGTATCGCACAATCTGGGGAAGTGTTAGCTCACTCTACTTATAAAACGGAATTCACGGCAGGCTTAGGCGCTACCATTGCGTTTAAACATATTAATCATCCTAAAATTGACCAGTTTGTTAGACATATTGTAAAAGAGCTAGATTTCTCAGGACAAATTGCCTTTGATTTTATTGTTACAGAGAATGGAGATGCTATTCCAATTGAATGTAATCCACGTACTACAAGTGGATTACATTTATTTGATGAGGAAATATTGCCCGCTTTTTTTAATGAAAAAGTAAACAATACACGAATTCCAAAACTAAATTCTGAGTGTGCAATTCGGTTAGCAATGCTTTTATATGGGTTTCCTTACTTAAAAAGTAAACAAAAACGTAAGCGATGGTTAAAAGTTTTATGCTCCTATCCAGATATCATTTATCGTCACAATGATAGGAAACCATTTTTTTATCAGTTTTTTAGCATGTATAAATTATGGCGTGAAAGTTATAAACATGAACGGACTATTTTAGAGCAAACAACATATGACATATCGTGGGATGGTGAAGATTTATGAAAATGCTAGTAACTGGTGGAACGGGTTTTCTAGGACAAAAACTCGCCTTTCGATTGAAGAATATGGGCTATGAAGTAACGGCAACGGGGAGAAATAAAACAATCGGTAAGTTATTAGAACAAAATGGAATCGAGTTTGTCCATTGTCCTCTTGAAGACAGGGATCGTGCGCTACAAGTTTGTAAAGATAAAGATTATATCTTTCATAGCGGCGCACTTTCTTCTCCTTGGGGCAAATATGAAGATTTTTATAATGCGAATGTGTTAGGAACGAAACATATTATCGAGGCAAGTCAAAAGTACGGTATAAAACGCCTTATCCACGTATCAACACCAAGTATTTATTTCTATTATGATGAGCGACAAAATGTAGTAGAAAACGCGAAACTTCCTGGTACATTTGTAAATCATTATGCGACAACGAAGTACATGGCTGAACAAGCTATTGATCAAGCTTTCACGAATGGTTTACCTGTTATCACAATACGCCCGCGCGCTTTATTCGGACCAGGAGATAACGCTATTCTTCCGCGTCTTATTAAAGTATGTGAAAAAGGTGCCTTACCGAGAATTGGTACAGAAAATGTTCTTGTTGATATTACATATGTTGAGAATGTTGTAGATGCTTTACTTCTTTGTATGCATTCCCAAAAACATACATTAGGACAAAAGTACAATATAACAAATGACGAACGTGTAAATTTATATGAGGTCATAGAAAATGTAATGAAGCGTCTTGATAAGGAAGTAAAATATAAAAAAATTCCCTACAAAACTGCTTTTACACTAGCTGCTATACTAGAAGGAATCTCAAAAACTATTTTATTCGGAAAAGAACCTATTCTCACAAAATATACTGTTAGTGTCCTTTCAAAAAGCCAGACATTAAATATTGATAAAGCTAAAGAAGAACTAGGATATGCTCCAAAAATCAGTATAGAAGAAGGAATTACAAAATTTGTAGACTGGTGGAAAATACAATGAAAATCAAATCTTTAAAGCTATATGATACAGGATATTGCACACATCCAGAAAAAATTGCATACTCCAAGGGCAGTTGGAAACAAATATGTTTTCCTGCTACAGTAGGGTTACTCCAGCATCCAGTATTAGGATATATTTTATTTGATACTGGATATGCGGGACATTTTAAGGAGGCGACAAAAAAATTCCCTTACTCTGTATATGCAAAACTTACGCCTGTTCATTTCACGGAAGAGCAATCTATTAAACAGCAACTTCTTCTTGATGGTATTCAGCCAGAAGAAATTAAATATATTATTCTTTCTCATTTTCATGGCGATCATACAGCTGGTTTACCTGACTTTCCAAAAGCGAAAATACTAACCTTCGCAAAAGCTTATGAGGATATTAAAAAGAGAAGTAAATTTGGTGCTCTATTAAAAGGGTGTCTAAAAGATACACTGCCGATGGATTTAGAAAAAAGGATGTCATTCATTGATCAAACTCCATCCCTTAACTTACCTTCTACATATGGAAAGTTTGAAGAGGGGTATGATGTATTTGATGATGGCTCATTATTTGCTGTTGACTTAACAGGACATGCAACGGGACAATTCGGTTTATTCGTCCATTTACAGAGTGAAAAAATTGTCTTTCTTTGTGCAGACGCAGTGTGGCTAAGTAAAACTTATCAAAACCTTGTATTTCCTAGTAAGATTGCGAACCTTTTAACTAGCGATCCAAAGTCTTACCGAAAGAATATTGAGAAGTTACACCATTTATCACAAACATCACCTGAGATTGAAATTGTACCAACTCATTGTGAACATACATGGGATAAAATTAAAGCAGGGGTGTACTATGAATAAACTACGGATTCTCAAGCGATACTTGAAAACAAAATATGGCTTGAGATTTTCAAATCGCAAACAGTTGGAACAGTTTCATAAACAACAAATAGAAAAACAACTTTTGTTCACGATAGAGGCGTCTCCTTTTTATCGCCAGTTATATACGCCGTTTTTAAATGAAATTCAAAAGGGGAATTTGTCTGCACTCCCCATTATTGATAAAGAAGTAATGATGGAACATTTTGATACATTAAATACAGTCCATATTTCAAAGGAAGAAGCGTTTCATGTAGCATTTGAAGCAGAAAAGACCCGGAATTTCTCGCCAACCATTCGTAATATAACTATCGGTTTATCCTCAGGAACTAGTGGGAATCGTGGAGTTTTTCTCGTTTCCGAGGAAGAACAAACGTTGTGGGCTGGCTCGATTATTGGAAAGGTGCTTCCTTCTAGCATTCTACATAAACACACGATTGCTTTTTTCTTACGTGCAAATAGCAATTTATACGAAGCGACAAAAAATAAGCGAATCTCATTTCATTTTTTTGATTTACTAGACTCGTTTCAGCAGCATATCACGCGATTAAATGAAATACAGCCATCTATTTTAATTGCACCTCCGTCTATGTTACGGAAAATCGCTTACTGGCAGCAAGAAGGACTGATTACGATTTGTCCCCAAAAAATTATCTCTGTAGCAGAAGTGCTTGAAGATATTGATAGAGACTTTATTCGTGCAACTTTTAAGCAAACAGTACACCAAGTTTACCAATGTACAGAAGGTTTTCTTGCTACCACCTGCAAGCAGGGGACAATACACATTAATGAAGATCTCATTCATATTGAAAAAGAATACTTAGATCAAGAGAAAGGGATATTCGTTCCCATTATTACTGATTTCATGAGGAAAACACAGCCTATTATACGCTATCGTCTCAATGACATATTAATTGAGAAAAAAACGCCGTGCAGCTGTGGTTCACCTTTCTTAGCATTAGAACGAATTGATGGTCGATGTGACGATATATTTATTGGAATAAGTGAATTGGATAATAAAGAAATATCTATTTTTCCAGATTTCATTAGAAGAGCAATTTTGTTTGCATCTAGTGACATTCAAGAATTTAAAGTAATACAGCATAGCGTAGACAAAATTGAAATTAAACTTAAAGCACTACCTGAAAATCTCGAATTATGTCAATCAAAGGTAATGCAAGAATTACATACACTGTGGGCTACTAAAAAGTGTGCGATACCACAGTTCTTCTTTTCACATTACGATATTCAAGTATATGATAAAAAATTAAAAAGAATAGAAAGTCTTGTAAGGCGTGGTGAACATAAATGATTCAGTTACATGATGTTCATTCCTTGCATAGTATTGATTGGGAATCAAAAAAAGATGGGGCATATGTGCGAGATAGTTTCCTGCCTCTTTTTCAAAAGGGCGTTACAGCATTTATTGAAAATGTTAACACGGAGCTCTTTCTATTAGAAATCGATGATCTCATCTTGCCAGTTACTCTTAATAATGCAGAGTTCGAAAATTCATATGTATGTTCTCCTTATACACATTACATATCTTATGCATTAGAAGAGCTATGGGAGTTGAAAAAACCATGGCTAGAGAAGCTATTAACCTATCCGATTCATCTTATGGGAAGTTGGCTACGACGAACGAATATTAATAAAGTAATTGTCGTAAATAATTGGATGCTTTCAACAAATCTTTATCACTCTATCAACGAACAACAAATCGAACAAATTACGAATTTATTTGTTGAGAAATTTCCAGAGCATACAATTCTATTTCGCTCTTTAAATACCCAATTATATCCCGTAACGACAGAAGCACTATCTACGCTAGGTTACAATAAAATCATGTCTCGTTCTATATACTTATTTGATCCGAAACAATATAAAAAAATGAATCGAAAAAAACGAAAAGACTTATTAAATGATAAAAGTTTATTAGAGAAAAGCAATTATGAAATCATTACGAATGAAGAATTAACAAAAGATGATATTTTACAAATTTCCCAGTTATACAATCAACTATATATCGAAAAATATTCCGTCCATAACCCAATGTTTACACCCGCTTATTTATGGAATGCTCTTCAGCATCGTTTATTTGAGATAAAGGTCATAAAAAAAGGGGATACAATTGATGGTGTCATTGCTTATTTTATTAGGGATGGAGTTATGACAACTCCAATCATTGGCTATAATACAAACTCTGACCAGCAACAAGGCTTATACCGTATACTTTCTCTCCTTATTACAATGGATTCTATCGAAAAGGATTTAATTTGTCATTGTAGTGCTGGTGCTGGAGAGTTCAAACGAAATCGTGGTGCAACACAGCAGATTGAATACAGTTATGTGTATAACGCTCATTTACCACCTAGCCAACAAAAGGTATGGAAAGTATTAACGTGGATATTAAATACATATATAGAACCGATGGCAAAAAAACATCAATTTTAAATAAAAAAGAGATAAGACTTGTAATGTGTAGGAGCTATAAGTAGTAAGTATATTATTAAATTTTACATATGAAAAAGTTTTTTCGGGCTAGAGGATACACTTGATTCGATTGGAAATGATTATTCCCGCAAAAGGAAAGAATAGTGCATATCAAATAGTCATTATCAATCGCGGCTTAGACTATCGAGCAGAAACAGTGCTTGATAGGAATGTAAACAAAGCAGAAATGGAAAAAATAATGCTATTAATGTTGAAATAATAAAAAGGTGTTTTGAAGAAGTATATCTTTAGAACACCTTTTATGGTTCTGATGCAAAGATCATTTGATAGCTTTTCTATTTGAATGGATTTTCCTTTTTCACTCCATTCATACACTCTTTTTAGAGTAATAGTATCGGTATGTTCAAGATTTATAGATTCATTGCAATTATCTTGAAGGTTTTGCACCAAAATCATTTGCTTAGTGATGATGAATGATATATAAAGGAGCTCAACTCCCAATGGCAAGAAAATTATTAACACAGAGGTTTCCCTTTTTAATTCCTATTAGAATTGGACAACGTAGGCTATTTAAAAAAATAAGTGACCGTCTTAAAGGCTATAAATTTTCAAAAACATTTGAACGAAATCCATTACCTTACAGGATTTACAAACATAAATCTTTACTTATCAGAAAATTAGGTGATACAGATATACAGCTACAATATAACAAAATCATTAATCTAAAGCTAGCTATCTGCAAAATAAACCAGATTGTAATTAAACCGGGAGAAACATTTTCATTTTGGTATCTTGTTGGTAATTCCAGTGAAAAGGCTGGATATAAAGAAGGAATTATTCTAATGAATGGGGAAGCGATTAAGGGAATAGGTGGTGGTCTCTGTCAGTTAGGGAATCTTCTTTACTGGATGTTTCTGCATACAGAATTAGAAACAGTGGAAAGATATCGTCATAGTTTCGATCCATTCCCTGACTATGGACGTGTGATTCCATTTGGAACAGGTGCCACCTTGATGAATGGTATTATTGATCTCAAATTCATAAATAATTCCAATATTACTTATCAAGTCAATCTGAATATTGATGAAGAATACATATACGGAGAAATTAGAGCATCCCAGTACCCCCCATATACGTATTCTATCGTGGAAGAAGATCATTGTTTTGTAAAAAAAACAGATGGGCAAGTATACAGACAAAATAAAGTTTATAAAAAAATAGTTAATCGTGTCACAGGTAACTTAGTTGAAAAAAAACTAATCATGGAAAATGATTGCTTAGTAAAATATGAAGTAGATAATGAGAAAATTGAGGGTTCGTTATAGATAAGGATTTTCAATCATCTAAAGATATTTGAAAAAACAGCATAGATAATTTTAAATTTAAAATCTTCCAAGGTAAAAAAATATGGTTGAAATGGATTTTTTTATAAAAATACTAAGTCGAATGTAAACAGTAAGTATTATTTCACAAATTACAATAGAAAGGGCCCTAGGATAGAATTGTGAAGTCATCTATCCTAGGGCTTTGCTTATTGTTCTTTTGATTTTGGAAAGAAACAAGTAGTTGGTAAATCAGAGGAGCCCAAGGAAGTAGTTTGTAATAGTACGCCATCATGCGGCACTTGTTCAAGCATGGTACTTCAAGTATTCATATAGTATCAGCCCGTTTTCATTAAAAGAAAAAGAGGGTGACCTGGGATATGTACTAATTAAAATATAGACGCTCAGTTATCAACAAAGAAAAAAAGATTATATAATGGTGTAATTATAAGGTTGGATAATGATTTGAATGCATGTATTCCGTTTCGCTCACTTTAATTTCATTGATGTGATGCTATAATCATCAATTTAAATATATTACTCTCTATAATCATGGGCTGAATTTTTTGTACAAGAATTTTATTTTGGGGGTAACCAGTTTCGTTAGCTTGATGGGCATGGGGTACCGTCAGAAAAATGAGCTTAACGTTGTAGATCCGCATTTTCCTGACGGTACCCCTTAAAGAAGTTTTGCATTTCTGGATTGTTTGGGAAAGTTTGATCAGCCGAGCAACATAAAGATATACAAGAAATAAAAAATTGGAGTTAAACCGATGATGATATGTCCTATGAGGTTAATTCTCCAATGAATGTTTCTGATTTTGTTCTTTCCTAAAAGAAAAGTTATAACTAACACTGAAATAAGTGGGCAGAAAAAAGAAATACTGTCCCAAGGGCTGATTCTTTCAAAAATAATACGATTCAATAATGGCATTAACAAAATGAAATTAATGATTAGTAGAAGATATCTTAGTGAAATTATCATTTTTTACCAACCTTTACACTTTTTATCTTAACTTTAACATTTGTCTGACAATAAAAAAAGGAGCTTCTTCTTGTCAGGGATATGAGCTTAACGTTGTAAATCCGCATTTTCCTGACCGTACCCCAATGAGAAAATGTGATATTTCGTTGACCTTAATTAGATATGCAATATTACATATAAAAATGTATTGATATAAATTATATGCACTTACTATAATAAAAGGATAAAGATTTACCACATCTTAATACGAAAAAGAGGAGGAAATAATATGGAAATCGCAATGGCAGTTTTAAAATTTGTAGGTGGATTACTTCCGTTAGTTCAAGAACTTTTAAAAACATTTATGTAAGTTCATTATTTAGCAATTATTTATAAAAATTATCACACAAATGATAAAAAGACTTAATCTCCTCATAAGGATTAAGTCTTTTTTATTAGTTTCGTATGAAAGGTAGAATGGATTTGAATGAAGGGACTGACTTATATGAATAGAAGAAAGAATTGTAAATTACAAAAACCAATGAAAGTATTTATGGCATCTGCTGTTTTGACAACGACATTATTTACGTCTATGACTGTAAATAGTTTGAACATTCATGCTGAAACTACGCAAACTCAGGCGCAATATGAAGAGAGAAAGTTTGAACTTCCAAGTACAGGACATTATATGGGGGAAGCAGAAAGAGAAAGAAGAAGTGAGCAACGAAACTATGTGCCAACAGGAATCTATGTACAACCGAATGAACAAGTCACAATTGAAGTATCGGGACTATCGGGATTAGACAAGCTTGGAGCAACTATTGGGACAAATGAATATGATAAAGCAGGGGGAAAAGCATTTCGTCTTTCTCCGGGTTCTAACACCATCTCCTCTCCAAACGGTGGTTTATTAGGGTTTGATAACTGTGAAGGGAAAGGAACTGTTAGGGTGAAAGTAACACAAGGGGGGAGCCCTGTTCCATTCTTTGAATTAGGGAAGCATACGAAAGAAGACTGGATTGCTATGATGGACAAGTATCCAGATGCACATGCCGTTCAATTAAAGTCAAAGAAAGCAGTACTTACTGTTACTCGTGATAGTGCCAAGAAATATATTGTGGGTCAAGATCCGGTTCCTCTATTAAAAAAATATGATGAAATGATTCTAGCGCAAGATAAAATATCGGGACTATCTGAAACAAGTTCTAATCCGTTACATCGTCCAACTCGCCGTCTTTGGTCTTTTGTGGAAAATCCTAACAACCCAGATTGGGGTATGTATGCAGGGGGGAATGGAGTTGTATTTACTACTGCTGGTAATGCAATCGAAAGTGCTTTAAATGTAAATGAATTTGGATGGGGACAACTGCATGAAGCAGGACACACAAGGCAACAATACCCTTGGAAATGGAATGACCTTAGAGGAATGACTGAAGTCACTGTTAATATATATTCTTTAGCTGCACAAAAGCAATTATTCCCGAATCAACCAACACGGTTAGAAAAAGAAGGGGATTACGATAGAGCCTTTGCATACTTAAAACAAACAGATAAAGAGTATAAAAATATTGATGACTTGTTTGTGAAACTTGTTATGCTTTGGCAACTTCATTTAGCATATGGAGAAGATTTTTATCCGAATCTTCACAAACTATATCGAGAGTTACCAAAGGATAAACTTCCAGGAACTGATGAAGATGCAATACAAGCATTTATTTACAATACATCGAAAGTAGCGAAACAAAATTTACTTCCATTCTTTGATCAATGGGGACTGAAAGCATCACAAGAAACGAGAAAAAAAGTAGAAGCTTTGAGATATCCAACATTAACTTCCCCTATATGGGAAGCGACGGATGCGAAACCTGTTAAACCAGTAGCTGCGTATGATTCAAGAAAATAATGAAAGCAAGTGTGTGATCTAGCTAGTAATGCAATCGATGACAATCCAAATACAATTTGTCATAGCTAATAGAGCACATCATATAATTCCTTATAAACAAGGGGGATTACGTAAGTACATAGAGAAATATGGTATAGATGGAAATTTAGCCAGTATTTTTCTAAATCATTGACAGTTATACATGATGCGCGTGTACCCATTGGCCGGATTGTGCAGAATAGAAGATCTGTGAATCAGTAATACCTATATATATCTTTTTTATAAACGGTACGACTTTATTTCAAAGCTACATCTACAGAAAGAATAGCGTATTTTTTCATTTTAGGGGTATTTTGTTTTATTAGGTTGATAGCGATGGGGTACAGACCGCAAAACGGAAAAAAACCACGCTGAGGATTTTCGAGCCCTTTTAACGCTAATTTAAATTGTGTTGTATTCGAAATTAGATCATTTCGATAAATTGTGTTGAGTTAACACCTATTTACATTAGTCTTTTTTAGTTCTAATGCAACACAAATGACGTTGTGTTGTATTTAACAACCTTAACGTTGTTAAAATCACTTGTTTTTATGTCGAAATTTGCTTAACGTGGTTTATTTCCAAAATGCTGGCGGGACCCCTAGTAGAAGTTACTTTGTCAAAGGGCTTCAACCTTAGGATTTCTCCACCAGCTGCCTGTCAGCTACTAGGCGACTTGGCTCTTGTTGATTTGAAATAAAGTTTAATCAAAAAAGCTCCACAAACACATATTATATGGTAAATAAGAAGACTCCATTTTGAAAAAAGATTAATCAAAATGGAGTCTTTTGTTAGAAATCTGCATTTAGTTTTTATAAAAAAGATTGATCAAAACTCATGAACATATCTATTATAACCGTTTATATATAGCATATAGTCCATTCTTTTCTTTAAACACTATAGAAACTTTATTGTCACTTTAAAATATGGGCTCATTATTTTTAGATTCTCGGACAAGAGAAGTCAGGTGCTTACTATTCTAAACGGCTATAGCACATAGAATGCAAATTTCTCTTTTATCATGACAATTCCATCTTTATCTTTCCCCTAAATTCTTCATTTTTTAATGTTTTTAAATTAAATTCATTTAGATTCTTACGTAACTTTAAAGCATCAATTCTATTTAACTCGTTTGCCATAAATACAATTTCAAATGAATCGCCTTTTTTATTTGTTGCATATAAGCCATTAGTTAAAACAAATGCAGTAGAACCACCCTTTTGTCCTGCATGTAAAAACAATTTTTTATTATGTTCATTTTCTATTACAGTCTCTAGAATGTTGTCCAATTTTTGATGCACTAATTCATCATAATAATTTTTGGAATTAATTTTTTCTAGCAAAGAGATATAGTCAGAAGCTGCTGCTGATGTCAAACGATTTGACCAATTCCTTTGCAAGTCTAGTGAAAACATATTCAAATTCGGCAGCTGATGTTCATTTTTCATTAATTCATTTATTTTGAACGCATACTTCTTGTATTCTTCTTGAGAGAGATTATTTAGATGTTTTACTAATTCCTTCTTACTTAAATTAAATTTCTCCTGCAAGAATCCTGGAATATATAAAGCTGACACAAATGGATATACTTCTTCATGTTGTTGAAGGTCTAATTCCTTTATATTTTGATTAATAGTTTCAATTCCGAGTATATTTATTAAATATTCTGTATTCGCATTCGAACTATATTGTAACATTCCCTTTGCTATATTCTGTAAAGTTACACAATCATTTTTAATCTGATTATTTTGTATCATATCCTGTTCCCATTTTGGATGTGCGCCACCATCTGTGTTTTTGATATAATATTTCTTTAATTCGCTTAAAGAAATATATTCGTTTTCATTAATGATCCCGTTAGCACTTTGTTTAGCAAATTCAATAGCAATTATTAATTTAACCATACTTGCTAACGGTAACCTCTTATCTTCATTAATAGAACATAGAATTTCACCATTTTTTTTTATAATTAATGCACATGTATTCTTCTGTGCGTTTTCTTTAATATACGACAAAATATATTGTGGATCCGTTTTATTCATATCCTTCCTCGCTAGCATAAATACAATAACAAAAACCACTATACAAATAACTACAATACCTAACAAAACATTAATAAACATTATAAATTTCTCCTTATTTAATTTTGACTTATATTTTTTGAGTTGATATAAATACCGGATTTATGTAGTTTTAAAATAAAGTTTGATTAAAAATATCTACTCCCGCCCTTACCCTAAGGAATATAAAAAGAATCTAATTTGAAAAAATATTAATCAAAATAGATTCTTTTTCAGTAGATTTAAGATTGGTTTTTATAAAAATTTTTGATTAAAATTACACATATTAACCTTACTATATGATTCTCTGATTAATAAAACGTATAAAAAATTTTGGAATAGTAACACCTATACGTTATTATTCTCCTTTTTTTTATAGAAATGGTTCGAATTACAGGCAATAACCCATCCTATAATTATTAATGTTACAGAAAACAACTTAAGACACGCCCTATATATATAATCTAAATCTTTAAGATAAACCCAGGATATTACCCCTATAACAGCACCAACTATTCCTAGAATCAAACCCTTATATTTTTGTAAAAACATCAAGTTACCCCTTTCGTACAAACAAAATATTCCATATATAAATAATACTAAATTATGGAACATTTTTAAAGAATCAAAATGTTTTTATATTCAATTCATATATTTTATTTCTTTTCTTAATAAAAATATCCCCATAGATAAGTAAATTCAAAGGGATAAAACGGTGCATATTTTTTATAAACAGTTAATCTTTTTTCAAAACGGTTAAACTTTATTTCAAATCCACATGTGTATGGTGACTCCTATCTTATAAGATGTAATAAAAAGAAGAATCCAAAATTGGACTCTTCTTTTTTTATAGGAAATGTGTAGGTATGTTAGAGCATTCTGTAGATTCTTCTGCAAGTAAACACCAGAGTGACACCTTATTCTTTGAATCTTTTCCCTCTCCTTAATATTAGTAAAATCAATACGATGAAAGTAAACCTTTGGGTAAAAGTTTACATTGGAGTTTTGAATCATTTATAACTAATTTTGTAATAAATTTCTCAATATAGATATACTTGTTAATTCTGGTTCTAATATTCAAAATTAACAAGAAATAAACTATGATATAAATATGATGGTTATCCTTTTGTTTACTCCTTGTGCTGAAGATAAGATCGTGTTCGCCGATCTTATCTTTTTTTATTTGTGATTTTTCATATAAAAAAAGAATCCTTATCATAAGGATTCTGTAACAGGAAACAACAAATATATAATAAAGAGAATTACTTATATTATAATTTAATAATCACAAATTAAATATTTTGGAGTGTGGTGGGGTATGGGGAAAGTAAAGGAATTGGAATCAATAATAAAAGAATTAGAAGAAGAGATACAATGGCGGGATAATCATATTATAGAAATTAATTCTGATAATACAAGGGTATTAGAACAGTCAATGGAAGTAGCAAGACTTATTGAGTTGTATGATAAATTCATTAGGAAAATGAATTTAGAAGATGAATTAAAGGTATTCTTGAAAGAAGAGATAAACAGTTACAATTAAAGAACAACACGCAATATTAACGGTTCTGGTGCAAAAATTTTAATATACATGTAGGCCATATACTTACCTCCTAAGGTTTAACCCATCTTTTATCAACATGTTAATTAATATAGAAGATTTGAATTAACTATGAACCAGAGAATACCGATTAAATTACATGTAGCTTGCTTTCTCAAATTATGGGCAAAAACACCTGTAAAATAAATAACCAGTTCCTTAACGTACAAGGAACTGGTTAAAATCTGTACAATTTGTGTCTAAACGTACAATTTTCTTTTTTTGATATGGTGAGCCCATGCCCATCAACTTAAGAAAACAAGTTACACCAAAAAACAAAAAATCCCTCAGAAAAGCCAAGAGACCACTTATTTACACAAAAATATTGACGGTACAGATTTAATTTTTGATAAATATATATATTATTATTATGGTTATAATTATTCCTATAAAAAACATATTAGTTGGAAGGAATTTCAATAACCAAAAAGCAGTCATAATTGTTGCTACTAAAAGAAACGGTAGCCATTCTTCATGTGTGAATTCTTTTTTGTTAGATAAAACAATTATATACCCTATTAATGGTAGTATTAAACATATTGTATATAAAAATTTATCTTGTAAATACCACGGTCTATTTTCCATATCTTTCTCCAATATACTTTTAATTACATTGTATGTTTATAATAAATTTTAATCAAGGGGTACCGCCCATTGTCATCAAGCTAAAGCGAAATTGTATCTATAAAACGAAAAAAACGTTATTCTTTCTAAAAAATGCTAGATTAGAAAGGATGACGTTTTCTTATGAATCTCTCGATTCAAGATGAACTACAACCATTTGCGGAAGAATTACAACGATATGTTACACCTGTATTTTTAGAAGAACTTGCAAGAAATCTTGGGTTTGTAAAGCGAAAACGCAAGTTTTCTGGCTCAGACTTAGCTACTATTTGTATTTGGATGAGTCAACGGATTGCAAGTGACCCCTTAGTCCGATTATGTAGTAGGCTTCATGCTACGACAGGTACTTTACTCAGCCCTGAGGGCTTAAATAAACGCTTAAATACAAAAGCAGTTTTGTTTTTACAACATATTTTTTCTTTACTGTTACAACAAAAGGTATGTGAACAAACGCAAATTTCTAACCATCTCTTCTCTTATTTCCAGCGAATTCGTATCCTAGATGCTACCGTATTTCAAGTGCCAAATGCTTTAGAGAATGTATATCCAGGCTCTGGAGGATGTGCCCAAACAGCTGGAATCAAAATTCAATTAGAATATGATCTGCACAGTGGGGAATTTCTTAACTTTCAAGTTGGACCTGGAAAAAATAATGACAAAACATTTGGGACGGAGTGCTTAGATACCTTACGGCCAGGAGATTTATGTATTCGTGATTTGGGTTATTTTTCATTGGAAGACTTAGATCAAATGGATCAACGAGGTACATACTATATTTCTCGTTTAAAATTAAATACGAATGTATATGTGAAAAATCCAAACCCAGAACACTTTAAAAATGGTGTAATTAAGAAACAATCGGAATACATACAAATCGATGTGAAACAGATTTTGGAACAACTACAGCCCGGGGAAACATTTGAATTAAAAAATGCTTATATTGGTGATAAACAACAACTGTTTGCACGTGTTATTTTTAATCGATTAACAGAAAAACAACTTAAAAAACGACGAGCGAAGATCGCAGAAAAAGAAAAAGCAAAGAATAGAACGTACTCAGAGAAAAGTAAAATGGTAGCTGGATTAAACGTGTACGTGACAAATATACCTTGGGAATGGGTTCCGATGGAACAGGTACATGAGTTATATACTTTGCGTTGGCAAATAGAAATTGTCTTTAAAACGTGGAAATCACTCTTCAAAATAGACCATTATCGTAATGTAAAACAGGAACGATTAGAGTGCCAATTATATGGAAAGTTAATCGCTATTTTCCTGTGCTCTTCTACTATGTTTAAAATGCGCCAACTTCTTTTGCAAAAGAAGAATAGAGAATTAAGCGAATATAAAGCAATGGGGATGATCCAAGATTATGTATATCTTTTGTATCAAGCTATACAGAAAGACACTCAAGAAATAACAAAGATTCTAATCCGCCTATTCCACCTACTACAGAAAAATGGGCGGAAATCTCATCGATATGAGAAGAAAACAGTCTTTGATATTATGGGTGTTGTCTATGAGTATAGTGGATTTAGAAGACAAAAGAAATCTGCATAATCTTTAAAAATGATACCTACCTAGGTTTATTTGGCATGCTCATTTTTAAGAATAAAAAGTGTTTTAAGAGTGTTGCAGTTTATTTGAACGAAAGTTCATTTTGTTTCCGTTCTTAAGTTGATGGGCATGTATGGTGAGCCCTAATGGGGTATCGTCAGCATTTCGGAAAAAAACTACGCTAAGAAAAAAATATAATAAGCTGCCCATATGGACAGCTTATTTACATAATTATCGTTCTCGGAAGTAAATATATTTGGTTTATCCGTGATTCGTAGTAATTTCATCAAAAAAACATTTTAATTCAGAAAACTTTTCTAAATCTCCCATTGTTGAAAAAACTTCTTCCCCTTTTTCATGACAAATAACAATTGAAGGAATCTTCTTAAATAAACCAACAGTTTGCTTCTGTTCTTTAAATTCTATGATTTCTTCATGTTTAATTTCAAAAAGAATTTTATTCATTTTCATTGTTTCTGTATAAAAAATTATTCTCTTATTTGTTGATAACAATAATCCAAATACATCAGGAGAATTAGAAATTATACCGCTTAACATTGAAAGAGAAGTCAAATTGCTATATTTATAATAAGCTTTAATTTGATTTCTCACTTTTTCATTCTCTTCTAATAAAATTTGTTTTAACATATTAAGTCTCTCCTTATATAAAAATAAAATATTGATAATATTTTCTGAAATCTCTATATATCTATATTATCATAAGAAGAAAACGTAACAACTTATTGTTTTACATAATTTTGATTAATAACAAGATTCTTAATGTATTTTTTAAAGAAACAATGACTTTCATAGTAATCTACACTCACTAATTATTCTCACCTGAATATACCTTTAAATCTTCCATTGCTATGGCTATAGCATGTTTTTCTGTATCAATTAACGATATTCCTTGTTTAATAGGAGCCCAATGCTTATATCCATAATCCTCAAACCACGCAAAAACTTCTATAGTGAAAAGGCCATTATTTCGTTTGATAACTTGAACCTTGTATCTTTTGTTTTGGGAAACAATCTCTTTAATGATTTCTGTCATTGTCTATCTCCTTCTACCTTTTATCCAGATTGTACCACATCAAGAATATAGATAATAAAAGGTATTTTGATTGCATATTCTATTCATGTCAGGTTAACATAACGTCCTATTATCGGTAGCAAAGAAAAAGGCGTCCCCTTACTCTCATAAGGGATTCGCCTTTTTTTCTTTTTATCAATCTATGCATTTTTTTATACATTCCTATCATGGTGTGGGTTTTCGGGTTCTCGTTTGTTACTGGATTAGCCGAAAAACTGTAAAAAATCTTGTATGCTCTTAGCGTGGATTTTTTCCAAAATCCTGGCGGTACCCCCTATATAATTTCAAAAGGATTATTTTGTTAAAGAAATTCATTTTAATTTATAACCACTGTCTTTTTCTTATATTTTCCATTAAAATTTAATAGAAATATTTCGATAACAAAGGAGCAACCTATGAAGCATAATATAAATCTATGGTCCTTTATTTTTTCATTCGTTTGCATTGCTTTTTTTCTTTTATATCTTGAAGTATGCACACCTGAAATGAATGCATCTTTTATAAACGTCGTTTATTTTCACCCTTTATTTTTTGTACTCATTTTTTCAATAGGAACTTTTTTTGCTGGTATGAAAGGATTCTCTAAAGTAGATAATTGGATTTCAATGCTTAGAAGCATAGTAACAGTTCTACTAACACTTTTATTATCAGTGTTTTTAACACTAACTTTGATTGTGGGCTATGCATTAAGTTAAACGTATTTCTTCACGAATAAAACTCGATATTCCGTCAATACTGTAGATAACCTAGTTGGAACAAGACCTCCATTAGGTGAGCAGTTAGCTTTTGCTAGCTGCTCTTGTTGTCTGCAATTGGTTACATTTACCTGCTGTTTTTAACGTAATATTACGTTAAAATATAAAAGAATAAAATATATTGAGCTGTTATACCATTACCCTAGGAAACTAGGGTTTTTATTTCTACAAAATGAAATTTTTATTAAAACGATAATTCTTTATTTCTCAATATAAAGAGTCTAGAATTTTCACTAAAAATCATGTAATATATGAGTAAAGAGTAAGGTAAGAGTTACTCTTTGCCATTTTAGGAGAGGATTTGCTATACATAGCAGGTCCTCTTTTGTTTTTCTTAGCTTGATGGGCATGTATGGTGACCCCTTAGAGTAGAAAATCCGGCACATTTTATGTCGAAATTTGCTTAGAGTATATTTTCGTTAAAATGTGGGTGGGACGCCCTTATGAAAAAGATAAAAACCTATCCGCAGATAGGTTTCTTGTTTATATTTATAGTAGGGTGTTTTTGCCCATCCCCTCGAAAAGGGGGAACAAGACAAAATATACTATTTATATACTAAATAGAGTGTTGTAAACTAGATTCATATTCTTTGACTCTTCTATAAAATGTATTACTTTTCATTCCTACTTTTTTCATCGCTTCTACTGCAGTAATTTTAATATGATTTGTTAGAATAGACCAATTTTTATCAGGAAATGGATGTATTTGAGTGGTATCAGCAATACCACTCAGTTCAATTAAAAAATAAAGGGTTTCCCATATCAAAAAGTAACCATCTAACTTTAATAACACATCAATGATAATCAGAATATAGTTTAAATGCTTCATCAGAAGATATTTTTTTACAAATCTACACAAACTTAGCGCTTGTACGAATAAAAAATAGACAAGCGCGATGAAAAACCAGCCTGTCTATTAGCGTTTATTTTTTTGTGATGCTTTGTTTGGCGTATGAAATAATCGTGATAATTAATGCCGCGACACCGACGAAAATAAGTAGCCCACCTACTGGCGTTAAGAAGAAGTACGGCTCGTCTAACACACCGTTTTCCTGTACAGTGACAGGCGCAAACTTTGATGCGATTAATAAAATAATCCCTAATACGAGTGGTACGGCAGCAAAAAACATTTTTTTCATAAATAATCTCTCCTCGACTATTGTCATTTTTTTGTGATTTTCTTAGTGGTTGTAATAGCGGTAATCATCAATGCAATGACACCGATAAAGATGAATAGCACACTCACTGGTACTAGGAAGAAGTACGGATCATACAGCATGCCATCCTCCTGTACAGTGGAAGGTGCGAACGCTGACGCAATCATTAATATAACGCCTAGTATTAGCGGAACAGATGCGACTATTATTTTTTTCATATAACATCACTCCTCCTCTTTTTCATAAGCTAAAATATCAACAGGCTGACAGTCCAACACTTCACAAACTTTATTTAACGTTGAAAATTTTACTGCTTTTGCTTTTCCAGTTTTTAAAATCGAAACATTAGCCATCGTAATGTCAAGTGATTCCGATAATGCTGTCACCGACATTTTTCGTTTGGCTAACATCACATCGAGATTGACGATGATTGCTATAACCCCCACCTCAAATCGTTAATTTTGCTTCTTCCTCTAGCTGTATAGCCTCTTGAAATACATTCGCTAATACACGTAAAAATAAGGTTAATGTTACTGCCATGCCGAAAAATAATAAACAAAATGCGAGGAAAATCATCGGCGCTTGCTCACTAATGATGATGTAAACAATACCAATCGCATACAGCACAACCTCACTCGTTGCTAAGTAACTCATGTTTTTAAGATGTTTAATATGCTGTTCGCTAAAGAGCTGTACGGTAATGCCTGTGCAAATTTTCCAAGCAAACAATAATGCTACATAAAAAGGGTAATCGGCTTTCCTTCAATTGTAGCTGCCATTTGAGGCACAACTAAGAAACAAAATAATATACCCGAAAGTGCAACCATTATAATCAGAAACTTTAACCACATTGCTAACCTCGCCATATTGCCAACTCCTTTTACAGTATGTCGCGCTTCTTAAACACCCCACTTGCTATGACTAACATTACAAGCAGATGTACAACTACATAAAGAAATGACGCAGTTAACGTAAAGTGTTCCGATAGCAGATTCATACCGTCTCCAATTAGCGGATTTGCATCTGAATTTCTTAAACTTAAATGCTTAAACACAACAACATCCGAATATTTCTTCAACATACTTGTCGCAATGTTAACGATAGTGTTCTGTAATAAAAATATGAACAATGTAATTGTGACAGGTAATATCGCTGTTGTAATTATACTCGCAAGCATAAGCGCTAACGTAATATAAAAGACGATGGGCACAAACTCATACATGACAATTTTGAGTAATATGGCGAGTGTAAAATCATCTGCCGTCCAACCGAAGCGAATGCCCCCGGCAAGCATCGAAACAAGTAGTGCCGCAACAATAAACAGTACAACGGTAATCAGCATTGCAAAATACTTGGATAGCAAAATAGCTACACGCGTCTTGGGACGAATTAATAATTGCTTTATCGTACCTTGCTGAAATTCATCAGCAATCGACTTTACCATGAGTGAAATGCTAAATATCGTGACAAGCATCGCTATAATCGTAAAGTTGAACTGTGTAAAAGTCACATAGCTTGAAAACCTCTCCGCTGCTGGTAGCCAAGACTTAATAATAAAGGCGGTCGCCACCTGCAGCGTAAGTAGTACCGTTAAAAAAACATACACATTCTTTTTTACGAAAATTTTCATTAACTCATTTTTGATTAAATTTATCATGAAGTTGCCCCCTTCGTAATTGCTAAAAATTCATCTTCTAGCGTTTTCCGCTTGGGAATAACCTCATAAATCGCAATATTATGCACTACGAGTTTCGCAATAATGGCGGCAATTTCCGCCTCATCTGCCGTCACCTCAAATAAAATATCATTTATAATGCGGCAGTCTATTAGCTCGTCAATGCCCTCCGTTTGCTTCGTTTTAATTTGCACACGATGTTCGCCCGCCTGCTTTTCGTGTAGGTTGTGCTCTTTAATAAAGGTCCCCTTATTAATAATGAGCACACGGTCACACATTAGCTCAATCTCACTTAGTAGGTGGCTTGATACAATGACCGCAATTTTTTCCTTCTGTGCAAGTTCGCGTAAATACTCCCGAATTTTGCGAATACCAGCGGGATCTAAGCCATTCGTTGGCTCATCTAAAATTAATACTTTCGGTTGATGTAACAAGGCTTGTGCAATCCCTAAGCGCTGCTTCATCCCCAGCGAGTAGGTTTTCACAGGCGCATGAATAGATTCTGCTAAATCGACGAGCTGAACTATTTCATCAATGCGCGCCTTTGAAACTTTGTGATTCGCCATATTGGCAAAGTGCACTAGGTTTTGTCTGCCTGTCATATATTCATATAATTCAGGGTTCTCTACAATTGCACCAATATTCATGAGCGCTTTTTCTCGCTCTGTAGCAATGCTATGCCCGCAAATTTGAATATCTCCTTGCGTCATACTAATCAACCCTGTAATCATTCGGATTGTTGTTGTTTTACCGCTACCATTCGGTCCTAAGAAGCCATAAATTTCGCCCTCTTTTACCTCGAAAGTTAAGCCATGTACAATTTTTTTATCGCCGATGCTTTTTTGCACGTCGGTTAATTTCAATACGGTTTTTTCCATCTGTCATTCACTCCTTTTGACGTTTTTATCATAATACAAAGAAAATTATATTGCAACAAAAATATATCGCAAAACAATAAATTTATATTCTGTTGCAACAAAAAAGAAGATATGAAAATATCATTATTTTGTTTGATGGCATCAAAGAGGTGCTACTGCAGGCACGTGAAGCTAAGTTATAAGTGACCTCAAGCAAAATCTCGGCAGTACTGCTGTACAATTTGCAAGCCTTACAAAATTGCGACGTACTTTCACAACGATTATTGGCGCAAAACCTATTAAAGGGGTACAGCCGAGATACATGTAATTTTGAGTATTAGTCATACATTTATTTCCAAACGTACTTGTAATCACGGATTTCCTTACTATCTTTCAACTTATTAACATACATCCTAATCATACAGTTGGAACAAAGTGTTTTCAGTAGCTAATAGATGGATGATTAGGGTGTACCCATAATAGACAAAATGATATTTATAAGCCCTATAAATGGCATATGGAAATAAAAGTAAGCCTATGACCTATTTTTACACGTAACTCGGCTGCACCCCATGCCCATCAACTTAAGATTATAAACAAACTGAACTTTCGTTTAGCTGGATTAAAACATTCTTAAAATAGAAGTATATTCTTAAAAATGCGCATACCAAATAAGCCCTAACGGGTTTCACTTTTTTAATTATGCAATTTTCATTTGTTTTCTCAATCCATTATACTCATAGACAACTCCCATAATATCAAATACAGTCTTCTTCTCATATCTGTGAGATTTTCGTCCATTCTTTTGTAGAAGATGAAACAGGCGGATTAAAATCTTTGTTATTTCTTGGGTGTTTTGCTGTGTGGCTTGATAAAGAATGTATAGATGGTCTTGAATCATTCCAATGGCTTTATATTCGCTTAATTCTCTTTTCTTCTTTTGTAAAATTAATTGTCGCATCTTAAACATAGTAGAAGAACATAGAAAAATAGCGATAAGTTTTCCGTAAATGTGGCATTCTAATCGCTCTCGTTTGATATTGTGCCAATCATGGATTTGAAATAAGGATTTCCAAGTTTTAAAGATAATTTGTCGGGTAAAGAACTGGCGCGGTATCAGTTATGACCCGTCTCCAGCCCCTCCCCATAAGAACTGCTCGTGAAGTTTTCCCTCAAGCAGCTCACCCCATAAACTTCATCAAAAGGGTTATGAGACCTATCAGATGGCAGACACTTTTATCAATATCTTCCTGAGCTTTCGAGAGGACGAACTTTCCAGTCCCAATAGAGCCCTAGTACACCATAGAGATATTCATTACTCCATCTCTGCCATCCAATGCTACGCTTTTGTCGCCGTTTCCTTCTCGTCAATAACGTACGGACTTTCATCTCTGTATAGTCCCGTATTTTACTAAAAGCTCGACTAGAATTCCCAACCCGGAAGTAATTCACCCATCCAATCAGTACAGTATTGATTTGTTTTACTAAATCTTGTGCAGGTTTGGCGCCTGCGTTTCTGATTAATTCTCGGATTTTTGCTTTCACTTTCGTACAGGCTTTCTTCTTCGGGGTAATAAGAACAAAGTATCTACTCTTATTTCGATTAAGTACTCGCCTCAAATCAAATCCTAGGAATCCGAAGGATTCTCCTTTTAAAACATTAACCACTCGGGTTTTCTCCAGATTCAGTTCAACTCCCAAAGGCTTTAATTGTTCCCACAGTCGTCGCAATGCCAATTCAGCCCATCCACGTTTACTAGAGTGTCCGCTTACAGTGATAACTATATCATCAGCAAAACGGTGATAATTTACAGCCTCGTAATGGTTTTCTGCTGTCTTACGTCGAATGGCATCAAATGTCCAATCTACTTCATTGAGGTAGATGTTTGCGGCTAGGGGAGAAAATGGTCCCCCTTGCGGGACACCAATCTTTCCTGTCACATTGATTACCTGTTTTACAAGATGCATAACTTGTGAATCTTGGACACGCTTTGCAATTTTCTCCAAAAGTATGTGGTGTCGAATTGTATCAAAGTAGCGTGACAAGTCAACATCGATTACTACAGTCATCCGACGCAATATGCTACGTCGCACTTCTGCCAGTGCTTGATGTGGGGAGCGTTTTGGTCGGAATCCGTAGGAATTTGGGCAGAAATCAGCTTCAAAGATGGCTTCCAATATGAGTTTTAGCGCTCCTTGGACCACGCGGTCCCGTATACACGGGATTTGTAGTGTCCGCATTTTTCCGTTTGCTTTTGGGATTTCTACTTTACGATTAGCTTGTGGTTGATATGTTCCAGCCTGTAGTTCTGCTTGGATATTCTTTAAAAACGGCATAACTCCCTCTAGCTCTATATCAGCGAAACTTTTCCCGTCGATGCCTGGGGCACCGTTGTTTTTCCTCGCTTGCTGATATGCTTCATGAAGGGTTGTTAGTTTGGTAATGTGGGAAAATAGTCCCCAAAACCGATGCGTAGGTTCAGACTTCGCCTTTTGATAGATTCGTCGCCTTAGTTCCTGCAAAGTGATGGGTGTTTTTGTCATGGCACCCTTGCCTCCTTTAGTCATACGAAATGTTTACAGGTTCGGACCCTTTCCTCCCCGCGCGTTTTGCTGCACGCAGATCTCTGGTACTACGATCCGTTCCGCCACCCTGACACCTACCGTTCTCACTTCCCGATCGCGGTTATAGAGACGGTCTCCTCGATGAGGTTTCTTCATCGGGTGTCGAGGGCTTCTCCAGTTTCCACATTATCTTTCTCTCCATGTCGCCGCTGATACCCCGCCGGTGAGAACTGCCGTTCCAGACTCGTTTCGGTCAGTTCTTGTTGCTTTCGCACGTTATCGACCGTCTCAGCCACCGGAATTGCGTGTAACGAGGCTACATCTACGTTCACTGTACGTTACAACCTGGAGATTTGCCCACATGCCTTTTGCATGTGATGTCAGAGGGCTTCGCCATTTCGCTTTCACTTCATGGCGCCTCTCAGGCTACGGGAGTGGAGTCTATTCTCCCGATTGGACTTTCACCAACTAGATAATGTGTCCTTATCTGGACACGCCAATCTGCCAGCGAAGGGAATAAAAATCATGTATTTGTTCCATCGGAACCCATTCCAAAGGTGTATTGGTAACATAAATGTTCATACCAGCTAATCGTTTGCTTTTCTCTGAGTACGTAATACCCTTTTTATTTTCCGTATACACTTGTTTTTTCTTACGTTCTCGAAGTTGTTTTTCAGTTAAACGATATATAATAACTCGTGTAAATAGTTTTTTATCCTTTCCAATATAAGCATCTGTTATTTCATAGACCTGTCCTGGTTTTAAGGTATTCATAATGTGTTCTAAATCAACTTTGATGTACTGAGACTGTTTTTTTACTGTCCCATTTCGAAAGTATTCAGGAAACTCATTTTTGATATATACCATATTATTTAGTTTAAGCCGCGATATATAATACACGCCACGTTGGTCTATTTGATCTAAATCGTCCAGTGAATAATAGCCTAAATCCCGAATACATAGATCGCCAGGTCGTAAGGTCGCTAAACATTCTGTTCCAAAGGTCTTATCATTATTCTTCGCCGGTCCAACTTGAAAATTTAAAAACTGTCCGCTATGTAAATCATATTCTAATTGAATCTTTATACCCGCTGTTTGTGCACAACCCCCTGACCCAGGATACACACTAGTTAAATGTTTTGGCACTTGAAAAATCGTTGCATCTAAAATACGAATCCGTTGAAAATAGGTAATTGAAGAGCTTGGAATCACTGATGTTTCACAAATTCTATTTTTTAATAATATGGAGAAAATATGTTTTAAAAAGCAAACAGCCTTCTTATTGAAACGTTTATTTAGTCCTTCTGGACTCATAAGAGTTCCTGTAACAGCATGAAGTTGACTACACAATCGCACTAAAGAATCACTCGCTACCCGTTGACTTATCCAGACACAGATAGTAGCTAAATCACGACCTGAAAACTTACGTTTTCGTTGTACAAAGTCTAGTTCTCTAGCAAGCTTCTCTAAAAATGAAGGACTAAGATGTTGATGTAATTCTTCAGCAAATAATTGTAGTTCACTTTGAATCGGGAGATTCATAAAAAACGTCATCCTTTCTAATCTAGCTTGTTTAGAAAGAATAACGTTTTTTTATACCTTAGGATAGTGAAAACTTCGAGTTTTTCTTACAAATATCGTGAATTCATTTCAAATTAGCGCATTTTTCTGTTAATTAAAAGGGACAAACTTGGATATATATGCTAATATCAGGGAGGAATTGTAAAGGAAACTGAAAAAATGGAGGCAATTATGAAAACTTTCATATATATGGTGAGACACGGGGATTCACCGAAATTTGGAAAAGAAGAGACAAGAGAATTAACTGAAAAAGGAAAATTAGATGTTCAACGAATAACAGATGCATTACAAGGTGAGGAAATCGACGTTGTTATCTCGAGTCCATACAAACGCTCAATTCTAACTGTTCAGCAGTTAGCGAAGCAAATAGGACAAGAAGTTATAGTATTTGAGGACTTAAAAGAGAGAATTTTTATTGCTGAAGAGGAACGAATGTCGGATAAAGAATTATTCCCTTTGATAGAAAAGTCATTCATAGATCCCAACTTCGCTTTAATGGGAGGAGAGTCGAATGTCGACTGTCAGAAACGTGCTATAAGAGTTTTAAAAGAATTATTAAACACCTATCGAGGACAGAAAGTAGTATTAGGCACTCATGGAGCTGTAATGACTTTGATGATGGGATATTATGAAAGTAAGTATGATTTTAATTTTTTATTACAGACATCAAAACCAGATATATATAGAATGGAATTCAATGGGCAGGAATTGGTGGAAGTTAAAAGATTGTGGGAAATTTCATAGATTGACTTTATTCATCCATAGCTTACCTAAATGACGTGTATTATAAGAAAAAGGGTTACTGCGGTAACCCTTTTTCTTATGACATTGACGGGGATTGAGTTCAACAATATAAAAATTCGGTTTCTTAGCGTACAAAACTCACGTTTTGTTCTTGCTATCTCGAGGTGAAATGGGAGGGAATGTTTTTGGGCAGGATATTTTTAAAGTTATTTTTTAAATCAATCCTATTTGTTTTCTTATGCGGTATTGTTGTTTTTTCTATATTTCAGATTATTTTTGTCTGGAGTGTTTCGACAGGATTAGGAAGAGATGATATAGTCGGGTTTTCTGATAATAAATATGTAATTGGTCGTCCACCTGTTAGCTATAATTTATATAAAAAAGATAGTGGGGAAACTATATTAGATAATGTTATTGGTTATAAAAAAGGAAAAACTAAAAGCTATATTCGGAATGAAATTGAGTTTGTAGTGATAAATGAGACAAAGGGTAGCTATGAATTGTATGAAATAGAAAAGGCTTCAAAAAAGGATATAGAACGGCTGAAAGAAATGAAGAAATTAGAATAAAAGAGACTATCTGAAAGATAAAAATGTCCACTAGTTATTGTTAGATCTAAAAAATGTTTTAGACTGATAACTGGGATTTATTTTATGAAAAGAATTATTATTAAAATAAAGCATTAGGGGTTCAGTCCCATGCTCTCAAGCTAATATTTTGAAGTGTCCTCAAAACGAAAATTTTCTTCGTTTTGGGGAACTATCAATTTCTTAAGTTGATGGGCATGCGGCTGCACCCCAATATATCAATAAAAAAGAAACGCAAAGTTTTTTACTGTTGCGTTTCTTCTGTAGGTTTAGAATAAAGTTTGATTAAAAATCACTCTAAGCTATATAAAAAGCTATCGATTAGTCATTCCTACATAAGCGTTGGACATTTCACATGTTTGTCCTAGTTGAAGAGAGTTCATTAAAATCTCCATATCTATCTGTATATACTCTGTACCTTTTTTGATTCTTCCATCTTGAAAATAATCAAGGTTAGGATTTTTTGATAAATACGTGTATTCGTTTACTTTTTACATAATTGCCATTATCGGTAGTTCTAATAAAAACATACATATAATGGTGATTATTATGGAAAAATATCACAAATAATCAAAGTCTATAATTTAACAATTCACACGTTCTAAACCAAAACTTACAACGAGTTATTTTTCAATTTGGTTTGTGACTGGATGGAGAGAATATGAAAAAAATTACACAAAAACAAATTTTCCTATTTGGTATTTCATTAATATTTATGACAGGATGCTTGCAAAAGTCTCTTATTGATGATGTTCAATTAATTCAAGGCGTTGTATACGATACAACAAAAGATAAAATAAAAGCAACAATTGTCTGTCCTGTTCAACAAAAAGGGCATAAAGTTCAAGTATTTGAGAATATTGCAAACACAATAAAACAAGGAAGAGAAAATGCCTCCTTCGAATCTGCACAGCCGTTTGCCAGTGGCCAATTACGTGTTGCTCTTTTTACAGAAAAATTAGCTAAAAAAGATATAGCGGTAGCGTATGATGCACTTCTACGAGATAGTAGTATAGGACACACAATATATCTAGGGATACTGGAAGGTAATGGATATGATCTATTCTCTGGAAAATATCAAAATAACTTTAATGTTGCAATTTATATAAAAAATCTGTTGGAACACAATATGGAAACAGGTTCATTACCGTATGATAATTTACATCATAACTCTAATCGCTATTACAAAGTAGGACAAGATAATTTTATGCCAATATTAAAAAAACAGAAAGATAAAATAAAAATTCAAGGTTTAGCTCTTTTCAATGAAGAAAGATATGTAGGGAAATTGGCACCAAAAGAGATGTTTGTTTTTAGAGGATTGCTTGAAAAACATAGATTGAACTCTCAAGAGTTTAAAAGCCACGGCGGTTATGTATTAATTAACAACATCCGTTCCACTCCTTCCTATCATGTTCAGATTAAAAATGGAAAACCATCTTTTTATATTCAAGTTAAAGTGGATGCTCGTGTGCAAGAAGTCTCAAAAAGAATAAGTCTAGAAAATAAAAAGAATTACGAGATAATAACAAAGAACATAGAAAAACAACTTAATACAGATAGTAAAAAGCTACTAAAAAAACTACAAAATCTAAATGTAGATCCACTTGGTTTAGGCTCTAAATTTAAACAGCATTATAAATCATTTGAGTTAAAAGAATGGAACAAAATATATAAAACAGTACCAGTAAAAGTGAAATACATCGTAAATATTGAAAATTCAGGAGTCGTTGAGTAAGAAAATTGAAATGGTTTACCATGAGTTTTATGAAAACCATCTATATGTTTGCCGAGGCTTGTAATACTTTCAAATATTAAAACAAATTAGACTTTCAAAAATTTACACGCTAAACAAATCTAAGTTTTCCTTTATGTCTAATTATGCTATTATCTATTCAAAGCAATTTTCATTGCTTATAGGAATCATTCCAATGGCTTTATATTCACTTAATTCTCTTTTCTTCTTTTGTAAAATTAATTGTCGCATCTTAAACATAGTAGAAGAACATAGAAAAATAGCGATGAGTTTTCCATAAATGTGGCATTCTAATCGCTCTCGTTTGATATTGTGCCAATCATGAATTTGAAATAAGGATTTCCAAGTTTTAAAGATAATTTCAATCTGCCAGCGGAGGGAATAAAAATCATGTATTTGTTCCATCGGAACCCATTCCAAGGGTGTATTGGTAACATAAATGTTCATACCAGCTAATCGTTTACTTTTCTCTGAGTACGTAATACCCTTTTTACTTTCCGTATACACTTGTTTTTTCTTACGTTCTCGAAGTTGTTTTTCAGTTAATCGATATATAATAACTCGTGTAAATAGTTTTTTATCCTTTCCAATATAAGCTTCTGTTATTTCATAGGCCTGTCCTGGTTTTAAGGTATTCATAATGTGTTCTAAATCAACTTTGATGTACTGAGACTGTTTTTTTACTGTCCCATTTCGAAAGTATTCAGGAAACTCATTTTTGATATACACCATATTATTTAGTTTAAGCCGCGATATATAATACACGCCACGTTGGTCCATTTGATCTAAATCATCCAGTGAATAATAGCCTAAATCCCGAATACATAGATCGCCAGGGCGTAATGTCGCTAAACATTCTGTTCCAAAGGTCTTATCATTATTCTTCCCCGGTTCAACTTGAAAATTTAAAAACTGTCCGCTATGTAAATCATATTCTAATTGAATCTTTATACCCGCTGTTTGTGCACAACTACCTGACCCAGGATACACACTAGCTAAATGGTTTGGTACTTGAAAAATCGTTGCATCTAAAATACGAATCCGTTGAAAATAGGTGATTGAAGAGCTTGGAATCAATGATGTTTCACAAATTTTACTTTTTAATAATGTGGAGAAAATATGTTTTAAAAAGCAAACAGCTTTTTTATTGAAGCGTTTATTTAGTCCTTCTGGACTAATAAGAGTTCCTGTAGCTGCATGTAGTTGACTACACAGTCTAACTAAAGAATCACTCGCTATTCGTTGACTCACCCAAACACAGATAGTGGCTAAGTCATGCCCTGAAAACTTACGCTTTCTTTGAACAAAATCTAATTCTCTAGCAAGCTCCTCTAAGAATGAAGGAGTAAAATATTGATATAATTCCTCAGCAAATAATTGGAGTTCATCTTGAATCGAAAGATTCATAAAAAATGCCATCCTTTCTGTATATTTCTACAAAAAGAATAACGTCTTTTTTACATAATGGATAGTGTAAAACTTTAGCTTTATGGCGATGCGTCAGCACCCCATAATCATCTATTCAACAGATAGATGGTTACTTTATTTCTACGCTCGAAATTATATGATTTTATTATCTCTACACATCAACACATATTACTTTTTGTGTTTATCTTGCCAAATGAATTAATTTGTTATATTTTTCTATAATGATATTTAGTACAATATCAATAGGAGTGATAAATTGTGAAATTTAAAAAAACAAAGATAATTTTTGGGGGCTTATTACTACTGATTATCTCTACATTCTTAATGACGAAAGAGTCGAAAATTAAAGATTTTCCTGTGTTTATTTTTTCTAACCATGTTGAAGATGATAAGCCAGCAGATTATCAATATACTTTTGGTTATTTACCTTTAATGTCTATAAGAGCTAAAGGGTGGAAAAAAACGCATGAAGAAGGAGCTACTACTGTATTTGAAAAAGAAAATAGAAAAGTTATTATTATAAAGTTTCCTGAAGAAGACGATTTTTACTTATATGAACCGAAAGATTAATGTTTAGTAGGGGTAACACAGCATGGCCATCAAGCTAATATTTTGAAGTGTCCCCAGAACGAAATTTTCTTCGTTTTGGGGAACTACCGATTTCTTAAGTTGATGGGCATGGGTAGCACCAACTAAACGCGAATTTCGTACGCTAAGCGATTTTTCACATAGAGAAAGCCGATTTCCTGTACGCTAGGAACCGACTTTTTTAGAGTAGCTTGTTCAACTAAAGCTCCTCGATAAGACATAACCCCTCTGTCCCATAGTAGATAAAATCCTAATAACAAGAATTCCCCTATGTTTAGTCATTAAAAACCCACACTTTAAACTTTTTATTTTGTTCTAGTAGTTTCCAACCTGTCTTGTAAAAATATTGATTAAATTCGCAATCAGTTGGACATAGTGCAACGATAGGTAAATCATTTATAGTTTTTAACATCTTTTTTAACAAGCCTTGGCCACGATAGATCTCGCTTATAGCAAATTGATATAGAGAAATGGTGTTTGATGTTTTTTTTCGGTAAAATCGAAATGCTCCTACTACTTGACCATTAACTGTCGCCACTATCATTTGTTTTCTTCTAATAGCTGCTTTAATCCCAAGAGGACATAAAAACTCTTCAGAATAAACTTCACTATTGTTACCATCTAAATTTTCTTTGAAGAAAGACACAACTTTAGAAATATGGGTTATATCAACTAATGCTATCTGCATACTTCGCCCCTTTAAGGTTTCTTAGGACATAAGAGATTTATATATTTCCCCTATAATCCCTTCCATTTGATGAACACCTAATTCTGCATTTGTCATGATCACTGCACCTTTTTCTAAATACGGAAACGCCACCATCATACATTGAAAACCTACTCCCCAACCGAGTGATGTAATTTCTAATTCTTTTTTAGAACCTTCTAGAAACATACTTAATCCAGTCCAATTCTTACCTCTTTGTGGGGTTATCATTTCTTTTGCTATATTTGCCGATATACCAACCTTACTTTCTCCTTTTACAGCATTTATCAATTCAAGGACTAATTTGGCTAGATCTAAAGAGGTTGTCCATAGCCCAGAAGCTGCTAGATATGGATATATAGGATATTTTCCATTCACCAATTCACCGTTTCTGTTATGACCACAAGAAAAATCATTTCTATCCATTTCTAAAGGTGTTGTGTTTAATTTGCTATTTTTCATTTTTAATGGTTCAAATATAAGTTCGTTCATAACTCGATGAAACGGTCTTTCAGTTACATCTTCTATTAGTTGCTGGATAATACAAAAACCTGCATCTGAATAGTGGAATTCACTTTCAGGTTCATATTTCACTTCAATAGGATTTTTACAATAAAGAGTTTTCCCCTCTAATAATTCAACCATCGAAGGGACCTCCGTAACTAAATTAAGCTCAATGAAACTATTTTCAGGATCAATAATCCCAGATTGATGGCTAAGCAAATTTCGTAATGTAACTCTTTTATTTTTAGTTAAATCATTTTCAGGCACCTTCCACGATACAAGTTTTTTGTTTATATCCTCATCTAAATCAAGAATTCCTTGCTCAGTTAGTTTCATAACAAGCATTCCTGTTAGAAATTTACTAATTGAACACGCACTAAAAATAGAATCTTTATTTACATTCTTATCGCTTCCTACCTCCAGTATGCCGTAATTTTCTGTACTACTGATTTGACCATGATCAATTAATGTAATACTTAAACCTGGCACATTATAATGTTTCATTCGTTCCTTAATGGTTATATTTTTTAATTTCATAGTTATCCCCCTCGTATATTAGTACCACTAATAGAAGTTTAACACGAATGTACGTTCTATTGTATGTATTTGGAAAATAAATTTATGTCCAATTAATCTGTACCGTTAGCTTATGTATATTTCTCCACAATTTATTTTTTATTCTAACGTTTTTATCCAATTTAGGTTCTGCAATAAGTACCGAAAACGCCCGTTTAAGGAACTCTATTTAGTTCTAACAAAACTGAAAGAAATACGGTCAAAAACCAGTTCCAAAACTCATTACCAAAAACAAAGTACCATAACAAACGTTTAATGTCGTTTATGGTACTTTGTTAACGTATGGTAAAACTAAGTTTTTCAACTTAGAAATTCCTTAGCGTACGAAATTCGCGTTTAGTTGGCGAGACCCCATTTTGGATAGATTTCTTGCGAAATATGTACCTAGAGCAGTATTTCGATTTAAATGTGATACGATAGTGATATATTCGTTTTGCTAGTAAAAGGGGATGAGTGTCGATGAAAAACCACATAAAAGTAAATGGAAAAATCCTTCAAACAAATAAAAAATGGTCACATCTCAAGCAAAGACAAAGACAACATATTTCTAATTGGTTACGTAGAGAATATACACAGTTTGTAAAAACAAATTATAGAAAACCTAAAAAGTATGAACATGATGAGATTATTCATGAAGTGATGAATCAAATACAGGAACGTGAAATTTGGATTCCGTATGGTGAAGTGAAAAAATACTATGTAAGTAAAATAGGAAAATGGTTTAGAAAAATAGAAGGTGAATGGGAAAGACAAATAGACAACAATGAGCGGCTGAAAGTATTAAAAGAAAAGTAGATACAAATAGGGGGCGTATTTCATGTATAACTTACAAGAAGATATGTATGAGCAATTGAAAGAGAAAAAAGGGGAAGTTACTGTATTTTTACAGAATGGCGTTCCAATACGTGGGCAGATCCTTGCAACAGATAAATTTACCGTCCTAATGATGGTTCATGGTAAACAACAACTAATCTACAAACAAGCAATCTCTACACTTGCTATTTAATGGGTACCGCCAGCATTTCGGAAAAAACCCACACTAAGAATATGCAAAAGTTTATGCAGCTTTTCAGCTAATTCAGTAACAAACGAGAACCCTAAATCCGCGCCAGGACAGGAATGTATAAAAAAATGAATAGAGTGAAAAGGCGGATTCCTTGTGAAAGTAGGGATCTGCCTTTTTCCTTGCTACCGATAATGGGACGTTATGTTAACCGCACATGAATAGAGTATTCATTAAAAAAACTTTAATACAAAGAAGCTTTACCATGATAATCTAATCTTATAAATACATAAAAAGAGAGGACTGGCTATGTTGAACAGTCAAAATTGGATTAATAACTGGAACGAAACGTTTCATCAAATAGAAAAAATTAAAGGGGATATTGAATCTTTCGTTGTTGAAAAATCAGCAACAGAAGAAGAAATTAAATTAACAGAACAACAATTAGGCTATCCTCTCCCTATTAGCTTCAAAGAAGTTTTAGTGAAATTTTCAAAGCAAGTAGAGCTTAGATGGTTCTTTCCAGATGAACTTTCTATACCAGCTGAATTTGATGATATCTTTGCAGGTGAACTATGTTGGAATTTAGATTCGATTGAGGACTTAACAGAAGTTGCAGATAGCTTAAAGGATGTAGGAGATAATTATGGTGAAAACTTACGACAAAAATTAGCATTCTATACCGTTCCCAACGGTGATTATCTTGCTTTAGATTTGAATTCTAATAACGAAGATGCAGCTGTTGTTTACTGGGATCATGAAGAAGATTCAGTCACTTATGTAGCAGATAATTTTATTGAGTTTATTGAAAAGTTTACTGATTTGCATTTAATTGGGGCTGAGATCTGGCAATGGGAAACCTTCATAGATTCAAAGGGTATAAATACAGATAGTGAAATAGCACAAAAATGGAAAAAACTCTTCACAGAACTTTAAAACATAGGCACTTTTAACTTCCAATAACGAATTTTATGTAAATAAGCTGTCCATATGGGCGGCTTATTTACTTTTTTGCTTAGCATGGTTTTTTCCAAAATGCTGGCGGTACCCCATCGCTATCAAGCTAATAAAAAGAAATGCCCCCTAGAATGAAAAAATACGCTATTCTTTCTGTAGAATCATAGGAAAGGATGGCGTTTTTTATGTCTGTTTCTGTGTCTGACGAATTACAACTATTTGCTCAAGAGATTCAAAGTTTTTTATCTCCAAATACCTTACGGGATCTTGCTAGAGATGTTGGTTTTGTACAACGAACCAGTAAGTACCAAGCAAAAGATTTAGTCGCTTTATGTGTATGGGTGAGCCAAAATGTAGCTATGACTTCTTTAACTCAGTTATCTAGCTGTTTAGAAGCATCAACAGCAGTGCTTATCAGTCCTGAAGGACTGAATCAACGATTTAATAAGGCGGCCGTCCAACTTTTACAACACATACTAGCTGAACTACTAAACCAAAAACTGATCTCATCTATGCCGATTTCTTCTCCATATACTTCTGTTTTCAAGCGTATTCGTATTTTAGATTCAACTGCATTTCAACTCCCGGATGTATTTTCATCGGTTTATCCAGGTGCAGGAGGATGCAGCCATACAGCTGGGATAAAAATTCAACTTGAGTATGATTTGTTAAGTGGACAGTTCCTACATATTCATACAGGTCCAGGTAAACAACATGATCGCACTTACGGCTCTCTGTGTGCCCCAACTGTGACAGCGAATGATTTATGTATCCGAGATTTAGGTTATTTTCATTTAAAAGACCTTCAATATATACAAGATAACGAGGCCTACTATATCTCTCGTATCAAGTCAAATACACGTATTTATCAAAAAAATCCTAACCCTGATTATTTTCAAGATGGAAGAATTAAGAAAGGTACAGAGTATATACAGATAGATATGGAGACGTTAATGAACTCCCTTCAACCAGGACAAACATGTGAAATAGCTGATGCTTATGTAGGAATGATTGATAAAGTGCCAGCTCGTGTAATTGTTCATCGATTAACAAAACAACAGCAACAAAAACGATTACAAGATCAAGCTGTAAGAGAAAAAAAGAAAGGAATGAAGTATTCTCCTCGTAGTAAACGACTCAGTGGTATCAATGTATATATGACAAACACCCCTACAGATATTGTCCCGATGGGACAGGTACATGACTGGTATTCTTTGCGTTGGCAAATCGAAATTTTATTTAAAACGTGGAAGTCATTCTTTCAAATTCATCATTGTAAAAAGATAAAACCAGAACGATTGGAGTGCCATTTATATGGTCAGTTGATTGCCATTCTACTCTGTTCTTCTATCATGTTTCAAATGCGCCAATTGCTCCTCATGAAGAAAAAACGAGAGCTTAGTGAGTATAAAGCCATATATATGATTAAAGACTATTTTCTTCTTCTATTCCAAACTATACAAAAAAACACTCAAGAGCTATCAAAGGTGTTACTTCGCCTGTTCAATCTCCTACAGCAAAACGGGCGGAAATCTCATCGATATGAGAAAAAAACGGTCTTTGATATATTAGGTGTCGTTTACAATTGTACCATGCCTGATAATCAAGCCGCTTAATTCAAAAAAGTGAAACCCGTTAGGGTTTATTTCGTATGCAAATCTTTCAATCACCCACACTTGCCCTTTAGAAAAAAGAAACAATCTCGCCTAAAATTGACTTTGCATAAGCTTAGCTTGATAGCGATGTGGCGGTACCCCATGCCCATCAACTTAAGAATTTAAAATCCTCTCCTCAAAAATAAGTTTTTTGTTAGAAGTTAGCACAAAATTTCGTTCTGGGGATACTATAAAATTTTAACTTGATAGTCATGTGGAGGTACCCCATATAGTAGTAGATGCGTTGAGTTTAGTAAAAACTATCTGATATACATTGAATCAGGTACAGACATTAAATAATAGAAAAGGTCGCCTACTATTCCACTAGTAAAAATAATAAATCCCATATTGCGTATGCCTTTAAGTTTTGACCGTAATCCAATGAATGCCGCTAGTAGCCCAGTTAAAGAAAATAGAATCCAGTATAGTTCGGTTGGAATGGGAAGATATTTATCTCCATCAACCCCAATACCCCAAAAAACATAAGGCAGTACGACAAAGAAAACGCTGAGTAATCCCATTACACTGGCTAGTAATTTGTGATATTTAACACCAGTAATAATTAGATAAATCCCACCGACAAAACCGCACAATACAAGATAAGGTACATAGAGAATCCAAAGAAGACTCAAGATGATCATATGTAATTTCCTCCTATTTATTTTCGCTCATTGTAGTTTTAAGGGGTTATTTGATTTTCTGAATCTGTTGCTAATTTATTAAGTTGATCTAGTGCTTCTTCTTGATCAAACGAATTAAACCAACGGTAATCATGTTTGTCTAAAATACGATAATGCTGACTAATCAGATTTTGTTGTAAACGAAAGTTCCCTTTTTCTTGAATCTGTTTCCACCAGACTTTTCCTCCCAATGTTTTTTCTTTGAAGTTGCTAGTTCTATTGTGGGCCATTGTTTCGATTACTACTAATGGATCATCCCCAAGAGAAGACTGTAAAACCTCACTATCCCTAAACAATGCACAAATAGCAACGGTGTTGGTCCAACCTGCATTCGTTCTCCCTTTCTCAATTTGAACAAGCGTTTTTTTTGAAATGCCGAGAACTTCAGCCATTTTATCCTGTGTATATCCTTTTTCAGTACGTATTAACTTTATTTTCGTTGAAATGAGTTCAATTGTAAGCTCCTTATTCACTTTCTCCCCTCCGAAAGTAACAAATGTTTTATTTAGTGTAATTTTACACTAAAATCAATCCGTTTTCAACTCGCCCCCTAAATCTTGTAAGAAATAATTGAATAAGCCATAAAAATGGTCATTGCACAGTTATCCATGAGAAGTTAGCTCGTTTTGAGGATATTTGTATTTCTTAGCTTGATAGGGGCACGGCAACGATTCGTTCTTTTTCGGGCCACTCGCCATTTTAAGTTAACAGAACTAGAATTCCGTTAACTTTTCGAAATAAATTTAATAAGATTAGTTTACAGAACATCTGTAAATATTCGTGGAAAATAAGTTTACGGAACATATTTAAAGAAAACGTTCTTGAAGACTTCAAATCTAATTACCTGAAAGTCAATGCTTTATCATACATTTCAAAGTTTTCTACAAATGGCCCCAAATAGCAGTAATCGTTGCCGTGCCCCTAATAGACTCTCAATAACACTTATCAAAATTATAGATTAAAAGAGGGATAAAAATGATTTATGGATATGCTCGAGTAAGTACACAAGATCAAAATCTAGATAGCCAGATTGATCAACTTACAAAATACGGAGTAGATGAACTTGTGGAGGAGAAAATAAGTGGCGTTTCTAAACAAAAGCCACTTTTAGATGAACTTCTTTCAAAGGTAGCTCCTAATGATACATTAGTTGTGACACGAATGGATCGTCTTAGTCGAAACACTATTCAGTTAATGCAATTAGTTGAACAACTTAGAGAAAGAGATATACACCTTGTTATTTTAAACTTAGGAATAGATACCAGAACACCAACTGGTAAATTCTTTTTAACGGTAATGACAGCCTTTAGTGAACTAGATCGAGAAATGATTAAAGAGAAGCAACGTTCAGGAATTAAATTGGCCAAACAAAAGGGGAAATATCGAGGAAGAGTTAAAAAATATACAGATAAGCATCAAGGTATGAATCATGCCATTGAATTACGTAAAACTACCAATAAAACTGTAAAGGAGATATGTGCAATTACAGGAATCAGTCAGGCGGCATTTTATCGTAGGCTAAAGGAAATGGAAAAAGATAATGGATAACAATTTTAATATATTTAATTATTTTGCAACCAATTTACTTCCTCATTCGACTTTATTGTGTAACGGAGAGGAGAACCAAAATGGATATAGCAAAATTAGTGAAAAAAGCAAAAAAGGGTGATGATGAAGCATTTGAACAACTGATTGATTCTGTTCGACAAAAGTTGTATCGAACAGCCTATGCATATGTTAGAAATGAACAAGATACTCTTGATGTCTATCAAGAAACAATTTATACAGCCTATATTTCAATAAAGACATTAAAAAAGCCTGAACATTTTTCGAGTTGGATTACAAAAATTCTAGTTTTTAAATCAATTGATTTTATTCGGAAAGAGTCTCGCCATTTTACTACAGATAATGAGGAAATCTTTACTGAATTAATCGCTTCTGAAAATGTTGATTTTATCATGCATTCGATGGATTTATCAGAAGCATTTAAATTCTTAAATCCTACTGTTAAGACCATGATTTTGTTAAGGTATTATCACGATTTGTCCATTAAGGAAATTGCCACCATCATGAATTACCCGGAAGGAACCGTGAAATCACACTTAAATAGGGCGAAAAAAGAGTTAAGACCCATTTTAAAGGAGGGCTATCTTTATGAATAAAGACAAATTCAATCGGTCCATCGACAACATAAATGTACCTGTTGAAAAGCTAATGGCTAGGGAGAAGGCGGCTATCTTTCAAGCCAAGAAAAAAAGAAAAGCCGAAAGAACCACAAAACGGTCAATCTTGGTTGCATGTGGGTTATGTCTATCTTTGCTTGGTTCTGGATTTGTTTCAACAGGCATGGCGGAAGCCTTATCAAATGTTCCCCTAATTGGTCCAATTTATAAAGATTTTAGAGACATTGCCTCAGATAAAATTGAACACGATCAACTTACGACAGTAATTGATAAACAAGATAGTAAAAACGGCTTAACAATGACTGTAAAAGAAGCAGCTTATGATGGAAACCGGTTAATCGTAACAGTTGTTTACACAGGTCAAAAAGAACTTTCGATGAAAGAAGAAAAGGCCGGCTTTAGCTATATAACAATTAATGGACAACAAGAAATTAAACCAGCGATTGGTTCAACAGGTCAGGACGACTTAAACTCGAAAACAATAATTGAACATCATCAATTTACCTTCTCTAAATTTAATGAATTTGGCGATAACATTGAGATTGAGGTCCATGGAGAAAACTTATTTGGCTATGAGGGTAAGTTGAAGGTGGCTTTCCCACTTAAAAAAATAAAAGGCGATGTGTTTGAGTTTTATCCAAAGGTTACAACTAAAACGGTAGATGAAGTTTATAAGTTAACAGCGGATAAAGTAACCTTTTCACCGCTATCAACTAGAATAGACCTAACGATTGATTACCCTGCTAAAATGGATAAAAACGATACTTGGCCATGGTTTGATTTCTCCGTAGTCGATGATAATGGTCAGGTATATGATAAACTGAAACTAGAATCAGGCATGGCAGTTGGGAACTATGGTCATCATATGGTACTGACACTGCCTCCAATGGATATGATACCAAAATCATTTACACTCAAGCCAAGTCGACAAAATAGTGAAGGATTTAGTGAAGAAATAAAGGAATTAGAATTAGTCGTTCCTTTAAATAAAAGTAAATAATGACCTCGTTTACTCATATCGCAGAAGTACCTTAAGCTAACGAACACGCGATAGTTGAATAACGAGTTTTATTAAAAGCCGTCATGAAAGCCGGATTCCATAGCTATTGGAATCCGGCTTTTTCACATTAAATTTCCTTAACGTTGTAAATCCGCATTTTCCTGACGGTACCCCAGATAAACATCCTGGCATGAACCATGTAATTGAATTACGAAAACATACCAATAAAACAGTAAAGGAAATATGTCAGATTACAGGAGTGAGTCAGGCCGCTCTATATCGTAGATTAAAAGAACTTGAATAAAGTTCTTTTTTATATTTGTAATTAAATTCCAGAGTGGCCCCTCATACCCAGAATTGTTTCCGTACCCCTTTATGAACAGAGGATAAAACTCAATAATAGAATATTAATATTCAATTTTTATATAAAAAAAATAAGCTCCGAAGAGCTTATTTTAATAATAATATCAACGCAATTATCAATGATATTATCGAAAATACAATCATAAATAATAAAGCTCAGTCATGAGTTATCGCCCTGTTACCGTCATTCCTGCTGTATAAATCGTATCTACAGAACCATCAGCACTTACAACTTCAACTTTGTAGCGGTATGTCCCAGTGTCGTAAATGTTTTCGCCATATCCTGTGAAAGTTGAAATTTCATCATTTGAGCCAGCTGGAACCCATTGATTTTGCCAATGGAAACTAGTTTCAAATTCTCCCCAGCTATCTCCATATTTTTTCTCAAGGCTAACATTGTAATGAATATCTTCAGCTCGGTTGTTTGTAATTCTTGCAATTGTACTGTTGCCAAAAGTAACTTGTGTAGAATGTACTTGAACTGTAACACCGTTCACCGTTTCGCTAGGACCACAAATATAATGACAGCCCTCATTAAATTCATCAGCATGTGCCTTTGGTGTATCTAAATTCATAACCGTTAAACCGCCTAAAGCTAACGCACCAGTCAACGCAATTGTAGCTAATTTTTTCATGATAATTCCTCCTATTAACCGCTATAAGTGAATGTTTTTGTTTTTACGTATTCATTGCCAGCATAAAAAGATTTCTATGACTCATTTTTATCACCCTTCAGCTTATATAATTCGACAAATGGTGATAATTTCCTGCAAATAAAATGAATAAGCACTCCCGCAGGAATGCTTATTCAAATTCAATTTCTGTTTTATTGTCTGATGTGAAGTATCTTGGGGTAGCACCACATCACCATCAAGCTAAGATTTTCAGAACCCCCCCATAATTGTTGATTTGAAATAAAGTTTAATCAAAAACACTCCACAAACCCATATTATATGGTAAATAAGAAGACTCCATTTTGAAAAAAGATTAATCAAAATGGAGTCTTTTGTTAAAAATCTGAATCTAGTTTTTATAAAAAAGATTGATCAAAACTCATAGACATATCTATTACAACAATTTACTTATACCTAACCTATTCTTCAAACCAAAACAGAACTTCAATAGGTGCTTTCAAAACCTTCGCAATATCATAAGTAAGTTTGAATGAAGGATTATATTTTCCATTTTCGAGATTGCCAATTGTTTCCCTTCTGACACCAACCTCATTGGCTAAATCTTCTTGAGACATACTTAGCTTTACCCTATATTCTTTCATTCGAGTCTTAAGTGGCATCTTGCATCCCTTTCTTTTCTCTACGCTCAAATATTTCTAAATTAATTATGAATGTACCTAAAGGTATGAAAAACGAAAATATAACAAAGAACCGAATTACATGTAAATTTTCAAAAATAAAAACACTTAAGAGTAGTATACTACCTAATACTAGTGCTATGAAAAAGGCTCTTGTAGCTGCGAGGCGAACATGTAGCATAAAAAGCTCATCTGGTACTACTTTTGCATATGCGAAGAAGAAAAAGAAACCGAAAAAATAAGATGCCCATGAAATATTACCTAAAAATGAGAACGGACCTAAAAAACCCAAAAAACCGAGAAATCCTAAATAAGCTAATTTATTTTTCATATAACCCTCCTGTGTGATATATTTCGCTCTTTATGCTATAAATATATCACATCGACTTGGAAATAAAAAGGATTGAAAACGGTGCGACTTTTTTTAGAGCAGTTGATCTTTTTTCAAAACGGTTAAACTTTATTTCAAACCTACAAATTCAACATACAGCTAAATGTAGACTATTGAAGTAGTGTTTTATCTTTTATTAATTATTACAGTACGTGAAATTATTATATACTGTAATGAAAAAGCTCTCATAGATCTTACATCTATGAGAGCTACCTAAGGGTATTTAGACTTTCGACTTAATTCTATTGTAGCAAGCTTTCACCAAATAGCAAAAACATAACGATCCAAAACCAAATAATCAAACGAAATGCACTCTTAAATCCTCCCCAGAGAGAAAATGTTTCCTCTTGCATTATTATCCCCCTTTCCTACTTGTCTTTTGGTTCTCCAAACCATTCATACATTGCCTTTCGGCTTATAATCCATTCCTTACGCTTCCCTTCAGGATGCAAAAAATACTTCACTAAACCTTCTTGTAACATGCGTTCTAAATCATTTATTTGCTTCTCGTTCATTAAAGAAGGGCTATATTTATTCTTAATTGTCTCACGAGGAATCCTCCAGTAAAAAGCTGCTTCAGATGGTGTCATGTATTTATCGATTTCTTTCATGAGAATTCTCCTTTGTTTGTGCTTTTCCTTTTATGTTACAATAAATAAAGAAGGAAATGGACGAGATTTCCTTCTTCTACAGTCAATCATTAACTAAGCCCTTTGTTTGCTATTAAGCAAATGAAGGGTTTTTATTTTGCTTGTTTATATTTACTATCTATGACAGCCAAACGAATCAACTTCAGCTTAATATCCTTACTAAGAGAAAGCCATTCAGATGTACCAATTTTCATATCCTTTGCCTCCCCATTCCCTTTTTATACTTCAAGAAAATTAACCCCTTAAAACATTTGTATTTTACACTAATTTAACAACTAGGGAACCCTCATCATATTCGTGAATGTGTAAATCATAGCGCATTTCTGTTGCATCCAGTACTTTACAAAACCTCTGATAGTAAGCCGGATTACTTACTTCCATGCCAATTTCTCCATTCCTGAACAGATACTCTAAATCATCAATGATTTCTTTTACTGTATTCTCTAATATTTTCACTCCTTATCTTTATAAAATAACCTTATAAGGTTATTTTATAACAAAACAAGAAACCCTACAAGGTTATTCTTTTTGTTTTTCAGATATTTCATAAAAAATTCTTAATAACATCCCTAATGTAAAAAGACAATAGAGTTATTAAATTTTAAAACCTAAAACAAGCATAACCCCGTTCTAAATTTAGGACGGGGTTAAAATATAGTCGTTTAATTTTCGACATAAGATACTTCATTGTACTTAAAAATATAACAATAAATTCGTTTAACAACTATTTTCTCTATTTCATGTCGTGGGTTTTCATTTTATCCAATTCTTTTTGTATCTTCTTATGAAAATACTTTCTACCTAGATTCCATTCTATACATAAGAAAAACATCCCTAATAATAGATAAAGGATAAAACCACTAGTACTTTCAATACGACTCGTTATAAACAACCATGTCAGAAATACAATATGTGCTACTGGTAAAATTGCCCCCCAATAGATATTGTTTCTACTTGATAAGAAAAATTGAACAGCTAAAATACCAGCATAAATAAGAACCATTATTCCCCATCTCTTTCTTGTTTATATTTTTCAATAATCAATTTTGCATCTTCTACACTTATCCGATCATCAATCGACAGGCTCTTGATAAATTTAATAAATTCCTCGTTTTCTACGGCATCATTCATTTTTATCTTATCGATTAATCGATCAAGTTTAAGTCTTACTGTTGGGTATGATACCTCATAAACCTTTGCAATCTCTTTTAAAGAACCCGAATGAAGTACTAAGTTTTTAACAAACTCTAAATCCTCATTTTCCAAGGCTAAAATCCAGTTTGGAATATTGTTAATATCCACAGCTTTGCCCTCCATTTACTTTTATTAATATTAGTTTAACATATTTTTGAATAATATTAATAAAATATTGAATTTTATTAAAAATAATTTTTATAATTTTTTTAATTAATTTTAGATTAAAAAGAACCCATTTGAGTTAAGTTACTCAAGTGGGTATTGCTTCACAATCTGGCCCGATTGTTGAATAAAATGACTGGCGTTTTTTAAACAACTTTATTATCTCTGTACACCTAACTCACCTTAAACCGCTTATTTTCACTTACAACACATCCCTTGTTGTTTAGGTCTTATGTCATTCACTTTCAAATAAACATTTGTTATATCGAAATCTGAGAAGCCGTTTTTTGATGAGAGTATGATTTTTAAAAGTTAATTCCTAAAAATAACAAAAGAGCTGGATTTTCATCACAGCTCATGTTTTGATTGGTTCTGTATGTGTACATGTAGGATATTGAGAACAGCCAAAAAACTTATTTCCTGTTTTATTCGAATTTCGAACGACTAAATGATTTTTACATGTTGGGCATTTCCGTTCTTCAGGTTTTACCCCTTGATATACATCTTCAGCCGAATATTCGGGATTAATTTTATTAATCAATTTCTGAAGTTCTACACGATCTATGAGTTTTACATTGCATGCCTCCGCTAATTCTTTCGCTTGCCTTGTATACACGCTGTTCGTTACAACCCAGCCCTCATGTGCTTTGTAATAGGCTTGTGCTGCATATATCTCTTGTACGGCACTAATGCCGACTCTATTTTTCATCCCGTAGCGTTTCGCCTGGATTACAATACGATTCTTCCCCTTCAATACCAAATCCGCTCCAAAATCATTTGACTGCTTTGTGACTGTTGGAGAATAACCCAATTCTCGAAAGAGAGCTTTTAGGTATACTTCGAATTGATGGCCGTCCATTTTGTCTATATAGCGAATACCGGACTTAGCTATTCGCTTCAGTATTCTTCGCTCCCGAAACTTTCGGTACATAAATTTACAAATACGGAAAAGAACATAAAGGATAAAACCATACATCAAAATTTGTAATATGTTTGGCATTTCTGGTAGATTAGACACTTCTCTCCACCTCTTTAATTGGTTTTACTTTCTTTGGTTGTGCTGTTTCTTTTACCTGTTGCTCACTCACTTGTTTCTTCCGGACATCGTTCCAATCTTCTTTTTCATTCTTTGGAATATCCTCTTTAAGATCTACAAAGCATTTCATCGTTTGAATGAAGTCTCTCCCAGCCTTATCATTATCAACTGCCATAATGACCTCTTTAATATCGTGCCCTTCTTTTTTCGCATCCATTAAAGATTCAATCACTGTTTTGGACTTCAAACCATGCATAGAAACCAGGCGAGCGTTTTGGATATTATTTTGTTTAATGCTCCAATGAGATAACATGTCGATTGGATCTTCATAAAAATAAATCTTATCCGGTTTACCTACATCAACCGTAAAACCTGCATGGATTTTTTCATAATTCGGGACAATTTGTTTAAAGCTTCCTCTTTTATTCTCCATTTTTACAGTGCCTTGACGGTTCATTCCAATTACTTTCCCTTTGCCACCTTCTTCTCTCCATTTGAACACGACATTGTTTTTCTTATCTTGGGCGATGAGATCCTTTTTAATCAGCCAGTTCACCAGGCGAGGATCTATTTTCCGCTCATCAATTAAGTATTGCTTGATTTCTGTTTGTTTCGGCACCTCTAAGTGTTTTGGATAACTAAAAGGCTGCTGCTCTTTTTTGCGCTCCTCTTCAGCTTTTGAACGATCAAACTCTTTGTAGTCTCCCTTCTGAATGTCCATCACAGCTTGTGGGAATGTCATGTCATAGTACATCATCGCAAAGCTAATCGCTCCATATCCTTTTTCTCCTCGACTATTCCAGGCGTACTGATTCCCTTTTATGATGAGACTGTCATGCTCCGTATGACGATAATAGTTTCCTTCTTTCTTAAACGTTTCTCCTTTTGCTTCCAGATATGAAATCAAGTCAACTTTTCTTGCTTTCATCGCATCCTCCGTACTGACATGTGCCATTACGGAATCCCCCCTTTACTCTATAAAATGAAATAAAAAAGAGGACTATTCCATTTCCTAGTCCTCTTTTGCTACTTATAGTTGATATATTCAATTTTTAATTGCTGTCTTTAAAAAAAAATCTTTACTAACAAAACGCTTAATCATCGCATTTTTGAATGAGTATAGATTTTTTTATTTCTTACCATATAATTATCTTCGGCTTCAAATTTAACTTTTCATAGGGTTTTACTATATAGGGAAATGAATTGTTCTAATTAATATCTGTGATTCCCAACCATTGTCTCTATAAAATCATTAATAAAGTTTTTTTGATTTAATTTTAATCCAATACGAACTCCTGTAGCTTCTGCACCTGGACGGAAATCAGCAATCGTTTGTCCTCTGAAAGATTTTAAATCAACTTCTACTTTACGATACATATATTGAACAAAACTAGGATTAGCTATTGCACTCATTGCAACTACATCATGTAAAGGAGCCCCTTTAATACTTTTATTCAATTTTTTATAGGCACTGTAATAATAATCATAGATTGGTTTTATTAATGATTTGAATGGACTATTTGTATGTTCCACAATATAATTCACTTCGTTCGGGAGCAATACAGCCGAATTTGTTACATTTAAAGGAATCATTGTTAAATTTTTTGACTGATTAATTACAAACTTTGTTGAAACAGGATCACCATACGCATTGGCTTCTGCTACAGATGTGACATTTCCTGGTTGTAAGAACACTCCGGACATGATATATACTTCCTTTACACTTTGCATTAGTTCTTTCCAAATATTTAATGCCATCGCAAGGGTAGTAGATCTTCCTACATCAATAATTGTTAACTCTTCCTTGTACCTTTCAATAATTTTAGGGATTAAGCTAAAATCATGAACAGGCATAGTTGTTATACTTTCAGGGGGCCGAATAGGACCAAGTCCTTCTGGGCCATGGATTTCTGGATAATAAGTAGTAAACCCATTGAAAAATGGTAAAGTTGCACCACTTATAACAGGGATATCTTGTCTTCCAGCCAATTGCAAAAGATATAAGGCATTTCGAGTTGTTTGTTCTTTGGTAACATTACCGTAACTCGTAACAATTCCAACAATTTCAATCTTAGGATTTTGTAGACCATATATGATAGCTAAAGAATCATCAATACCTGGATCGCAAAATAACAATACTTTCTTCAAGGTATATCTCCTTTCTTACAAAAACTAATTTTATAAGACAAGCCTTATACCATTTATATGTAAGAAATTAGTGTATTTATGACGCATGTTTTGAGATATTCCCTCTAAAAGTAATTTTCTACTTAACCTCGCATAATATGAATGATAATAGGTTTGTTATGTGTGCTTTTGCGTTATTTTTCCTATATAGTAAAGAACTGTTTTATCTTGTTACATTTATAGTTGATCCATTTCATTTTTATTTGCCGAATAAGAATTTTAATCGCTTCTCCTGTACGCTGTATGATAAACGAGCGTCAAATTTCTTCCCGTTTTTATTCGAGATAAACCCTTTGATCTGATCCGTTACATTCTTTTCTAATAACTTTTTTACGTGGTTACTACTTAGATTTTTGCCAGAGAATGTACCAAAAATAATGAAGTCACAGCCTTTTTTGTATTTCTCACATAAGTAGTTACTTTTCCCTACAAGAACTCTACTCTTACATAATGGACATTTGCCAATTGTACGATCTTCAGTCGTTGGAAAACGAAATTTCAAACTTCCGTCCGCCTCCATATAGATAGCTGCCGTAAATTCTCCCTTTTCCCCTTCAAAGCCATTTATAAAATCTGTTGTTTTATACTGAATCAGCTTTTTCATTTGATTACCAGGGATTGCTTTTCCTTTCATCTTTGCTGGTAACATAAAATCACATCCGTTTTTATGCTCCGTGCATCCATAAAACGTTTTTCGATGAAGGATCTCACCTTTTTTACATTTTGGGCATTTACCATATGACAGCTCCTCTTGTGTTGGGAACTGAAATTTGATATTTCCTTCATGTAACACTAGATAAGCGGAAAACTCTTTCTCATTGGACTTAAATCCTTTTAAAAGGTCTGTTTTCTTATCCTCAAACAGCTTTTTCGCTTGTGCCTCCGGAATCGCCTTTTCTTTGATTTTCTTTGGTAGAGAAATTTTACATTCTGGATAATTACTGCACCCATAGAAATTACCTTTATGAAGGATTTTTCCTTTTCTACAAGGGCATTTGCACACCTCAATCTGCTGATTCCAAGTATTAATAATGCTATCCGACACCTTATCATCCATTGCGCCTAATTGCTCTACCGTATCCTTTACAAACGTGTTTGTCTTCTCTACAAATTCCTCATATTTCATTTCATTCTTTTCGATCATGTAGATCATCCCTTCCATTTCAGCCGTATAAGCTGGATTTTTGATTTCATCTACCGGAAAAGCATCTATAAACGCACGACCAATATTAGTGGTTCGAATCTGATTGTTGGTAACATCAATATAGCTTCGCTCTAAAAGTTTCGGAATAAACGTTTCTTCCGTTGCGACTGTCCCAATCCGTTTTCCTTTCATAAGTTCTTTCAAATGTTCATCATCCAACTTACGCCCTGCCGTTTCCATAAAGGTTAAAATGGAACTTTCCGTATGAAAGGCTGGTTTCTTTGTCCGTGACTCAATCAAGTCATACTGAACGATTCTGAAAGAATCTCCTTCTCGTAAAATAGGTATCTGAAATGCTTCAACCGATCCCTCTTCTATATCCTCTTGAAACACACTTAGAAACCCCTTCTCTTGTAGGATCTTTTCTTTTGTACTGTATGTGTTGCCCTCTTGATCTATAAAATGTACTTCTCTTACCAGGTAGATTGCTGGTTTCATAAAATTCCCGATAAATCGTTTTACAATTAAGTCATATAACTGTTTTTCTAATGGATTTCGGTTGGTCCCGACATATAATTTTGTTGTTGGGATGATGGCAAAGTGACTACTGACTAATTCATCATTAAATGTAGTGTGTTTTTGTGTGATAGAAGATGGGATTACTTGTTGTACTAGATTTACATAGGAGCTTTTTTCTAATGCTCCCATTACTTCTTTCACTCGTTCCACTTGTTCTGTAGGTAAGTGCCTGGATGAAGAACGAGGATAAGTAATAAAGCCTTTTTCATACAAACTCTGAATATGTTTTTTTGCTGTTTCTGCATTTATCTTCATCTTAGCGTGAGCATCTTTGTAGATATCCGTTAAGTTATATAATAATTTTGGTTTCTTTTTTCTCGTACTTTCTTTAAATTCCGTTACGATTACATTCGTTTCTTTCAAGCTATCTCCAAGCCTTTGTAGTGGCGATGAATCTATCAGTTGCTCTTCGGTTTTCATTACTGGTGATAAACCATTTTCCGTTAGTAGCTTTAAATTGTAATAGGTTTGTTCTTTATAGTTTTGGATAGCAATTTCCCTTTGACGAATTTCATTCAAGATACACATTTGAACACGACCAGAAGCCAATAAGAATTGGTTTCTTGCTAGTTTTGATGTACAGCCCCTTGTAACATTAATTCCTAGAATATAGTCCAGGTATTGCCGTGCTTTAGCGGATTGTGCAAGCCCGTCATAGTCTGTTCCTGGTTCTAATCGGTTCAAGGCTCCCTCTAGTTCTGCGGCTTCATAAGAAGAGATAAATAGGCGTGATTCTCGCTTGTTAGCACCTGCATATTCATATAATTCACGATAGATAAGCTCGCCCTCTCTATCTGCATCACAGGAGTTGACCACATGATCCACATCGGGACGATTTAACAACTTAACTAATATTTGAATTTGTTCGAGACTATCCGATTTCTCTTTATATTCTGGCTCTAAAATAATGGGTAAGTGATCAAATTTAAATTCTTTGTATCTCTCGTCCATCTCCTCCGGATGTTTTAGTTCTAATAAATGCCCCCGGCACCAACTAATAATGTAATTTTCATTTTCATAGTAGCCATAATACGGCTTGCTTCCTGGATGCTTTTGCGAGTTTCTAAATCTAGGTGATTTTAATAATTCAACAGCTACCTTCGGCTTTTCTGCAATAAATAATGTTTTTCCCATAAGTAGTACCTCCTATTAATCTATAATTTCAGTTTTACGCTTCCATTTCTTGTTTCTCCGCTTTTTTATCATTCTGTGACCAAATAATAGAAACATGTTCAAAAAGACCGCTACAAGGAACATACAGCCTGCAAACAGCCATACATTCATGACATTCACTCCTTTCGTTCTATAAACAAGAAAGAGGGCTTTTCCTTTTACCCTCTTTCATTTCTAGATATAAAAAAATCACTTTCCGTTTTCTCAATTGAGTAACAAAAAATGATTTAATCTGGTGTTCCTGCTATACAATTTTTCATCGTTCCATTTCCATTGTTTCTTTTTTTCTACCCGATTTCTTTGTAGACCTCGACTGATCTACATTACCAGGATCTATTTCCTTGTCTTTTTCTTTATGATTCGTTTGTTTTCCATTCAATGGCTGAAAATTTTTATCAAAATCCATTTCCTTTGAAGTTGTAGACTGATTCACCGTTATACCTTCTTTTCCAAGCTTTTCATCCACTTTATTTTCTAATTTTACTACGTGTTCCTGGCTTACCAGCTCATTATCAATCGAAACATATTTCGTTGTATAATACCGCTCTTCAGCTTTTACACGAGTGACAATACTATCAATATTATCTGGTGTTTCTTCATACTGTGAACGTCTGTATGCTTCGAATTTCCGGCTTAAGTCCTTATCTAATGTAGTTGATTCTTTTTCTTTTGTAGGTTGAATTTGTTGATCTAAAGAGACAATAGGTGCATATCCTTCCTTTTTCATTTCTTTATATAATTCCACTTCTTTTTCATTAAATGAGTAATCTTTTTGTGCCTCCGCTTTATCAACTAAGTGTCCATATCTTTCATCTTTTACGATTTCATCTAGACTCATATTTGCATCCTTTTCATAAACCACAAATGACAAATTTCCTCTTCCATCAAAGATAGAACTTTGAACCTTTTCATATAAATCTGGTTTCAAAATGTTATCTAGATAGACATTTTCTCGTTTCCCGTTCTTTTCCATGAGGGAAACATATAAATCGTCCCGATCTGTTTTATCTTGATTCCATACAGACAAATAATTTATATCTTTCGTAACAGCATCCATCATGTGGATTCTTGCCAGTTCTTCATCTTGCATACCATTTGCTAATACTTCAATTGTTACTAAGTGGTTGGGTGTCTCTTTTGATTTTTCTAATGGATTTTCTTGTACTTTTTCCATCGGTATTTCTTTGTTATTTCTATAATTCATCACTTCATCTCGTAACGCTTGTTTCACTTCATCTGATAGATACCTTTTCTCGTTTAATACTTGCTCATATGGTGTCTTGTAGTCCCCATCCCCCATATTCATACGATCCATACTCACAAGCTCCATTCTCCCAAAATCCCTATCGACTTCTTTTGGAATGGCAATATGATAACGAGCTTGATCGTAAGGGATGGTTTGACCTCTTTCTCTAGCTTCTTCTCTTGCTTTTTCAATACTTGAAATGACTTCAGCCATTTTTTCATTGGCTTCTCCAAATGGGATCAGTTGATTACTCTTAAAATTTTCGTTGTCGCTCCATTGAACTAACATAGTAGGACGATTAATTTCATTTTGATTTAGTGCTGCATACTTTTCTTGATTTGCCACGTTAAATGCATCAATAAATTCTTTATCACTCAATTTTTCTGCACCTTCTACAGGTTCAAATGCTCGATTTCTATCTGCTTGTTCCCTTAACTCTGCAACAGAGACAAGTTCTTGTGTCGTGTTACTTAAACTCATGTATTCCACCAATAAGATATTTTTTTCATCCTGTTTTTCATTTACAAGATTAGGTTGATCGTTTTTTTCTAGTCCAATTGGTGCAAGTATTTTTTCTTCTACATGTTCATATTCAATCGTTGTATAATACCCATCCTCTTTATCTAGACCTTTAAAACTTGCCTCTTCTGCTACTGTATATCCATGACCCTCAACATGAAAAACTTCTTCATTTTGCTGTAATGGCTTACCTGTTTCTTGGCAATAAATCACTTCTGATTCGTCTTTTGGATATAGTCCTTTATATTCAATATCATTATTCATTACTTCTTTATGCGCTGTTGAAATTCGGTGATTAATTACATTCAAAGCTAGGCTCACTGAATTTTGAAACCAAAAATCCTTATGGTTTTCTTTCACATACTCATTAACACAATCGACTTTTAAACTCTTTTCACGATCTAACGAAACCCTAGCAAGTGGTATATCATTGAAACTATCTCCTAACAAATCAGCTTCATAATATGGCTCTAACGTATCTGTAATTTTTTTAAGTGCATCTTGTTCTCTGTTTGTACCAAATTCATAAACGATCTGTTCCATCTCCCTTAAATTCAAACGAACATTAGGGTTTATTTCTTCTAATACACGACTATCTTCTGAAAGTTGAATTTCATAGTTTTCCCAATGTTTTTCAAAATTTATTCCTAGCCTTTCATCAATAAGTCGCTGTGCATTTTGTTGAATGCCTGTTAAAATTTCGAAATTGTCTCTTACATTTCCATCTTTATTTTCAGACACTTCTTTTGCCATATGATCTACTCCTTTTTCATTTGTTTTTTCTTTTTCTTTTTCCAACGTGCTTTCAATTGTTTCGATAAATTCAATTGAAGTTTCATGTACTTCTTTTAGCAACTTCGTTTTATCTTTCATTTCTTTTCCTTGTGTCCAGCTCGCTAAATACCCCAAAGAATATTCGCTTGTATCAATCCCAAAATAAGAAGAAACTGCATAAGCCGTCATTTCTGCTTGGAACTCTTTTTCTGGTGCTGTGTAGTTCATATGTGTCTCTACTGTATGAAGTTTGGCATGCGCCAATTCGTGAAGAAGTGTTTTTACATTTTGTAATTCACTGTTTCGCGGATTCAAGGCAACCTCTTTTGTTAGGGTATAGCTCACACCTTTTGCGACACCCAGTTCTGATTTTGGTGCAATGATTTTTACACCGTTTTTTTCCGCAATGGCTGCCATTCCTTTATACAAACTCTGGTAATCTGTAACGCTCCCTTCTAGCCAACGATTCGGAAAAATACGAGGTAGATCTTTTGCTGTTGCACTTGTTTGAGACGCATCAAACACATGACCCACAGCAAAATATAAGCGACCAGGTATCACTTCTACGTTTTTAGATTCGATTTGTTTTTTCTCTTCCTCATTTGCTTTAGTTACTGTTTTCCAAGTGCCTTCTTTGTCTTTGAATTTTGCTACAGTTCGGTTTGGAACAAGGATTTTAATTCCTTTCTCACCCTTCTTAACCGGAAATCCTTTTTCTTTCCAAAAAGAAAAGGAACCGACTGCTTGGGCTCCCTCGAATTGACTCTGTATTAATGAAATGTTAGATGGTGAATAGTGATAGAACTTTGCCATAAACGATAAATAATCTTTCAAATCTCCTGGTGTACGAAAATAGCCTTCTATGCTTTTTTCCATCTTTTTTGTTAAAGCTTGCACCGCTTCTTTCTTTTCTTCTGGTGATTTCGTTTGATACTTTTTCTTATAACTTTTACTCATGATTTTCTCCTACTCTTTCACTCGCTTTTTGCAATTCCTCCATTTCTTCTTCATTCCATCTCTCAGCTGTATCAAAGAAAAGCTCATGAGTTTTCACATTAACCGGAACTAACATATTTTCTTGATTCATGACATGGATTGCTAGTTCTCTCACTTGTTCTCTTGTAATTTTAATTGTTAGTTCTTCATCTTTTACAAGTAACACAATTTCATCTTCTCCAATTTCTTTAATGACTCCTAATGCGATATCTTCACGAAATAATAACATCTAAATAACCTCCTGTTTTTTTATAAAAAGAAACAATGTAGCTTACGTTACATTGTTCTTTGATGCCTCATGATCTAAACGTTTTTGTCTTGCATGACTAATTCGTTCTTCCACAGTTTTCTTTGCCATCTTCACACTTTCCATCTCCTGTTTATCAGTCGTAATAATGCTATCTACGCCCTCTAAAAAGAAATAACCGTTTAATAACTCAATTAAAACTTGTGTATTTCTATCCGCACTATTTGAACCAAGACGGATTTTTGTTAGTTCACTTTTCAACACATCGTGTAAGTTTTTTGATACCACTTCTGTTATATAATTTAATGACCATTCTGTGTTTTTTGCTGCTTCATGCTCCTTGCAAATTCTTCCCATTGCTTCCCCTGTATATCGAATTCCGTGTTCCTCCATGTAATCATTTATATAATCTTCTGTCTCTTGATCCATCGTTACCTGTCTTCTAATTGTACTCATTTAATAACCCCTCTCATTTTGGTATGCACTTTCTTTTTGCATACGCTCATAATACTTTTGGTTCTTCCAACTCTCATATTCACTTTTAAAAGCACGTTCCACTTTTCTCATAGAATACTGAATAGATACATTCTGTTGAAATTTTTGAAACGGCTTTGATTTTTTCATGTGATGGATTCTCTTTTGTTCTTTATCATATGCCTTCATTTCTTGTAAAAAGGCGTTACCCATTCTTTTATACAGGTCACTGATTTTATTCGTCTTGTAATTTTCATATTGCTTCTTATCATACTTTCCTTCCCCATATGCTTCTTTAAAAACTTGCACTTCTTTATCTAACTTTTGGAGAAACTGATCGTAATCCTTTTTATGATGATGTTGAATATATCTCCTGCTTAATTCATCAATTTCCGGCTTCAATGGCTGAATTGTATTGTAGCTATATTGCCACTGTCTTTTATCACTTGGTAACTGTTTATAGATTTGTAAAAACAATGGTTTCAAATGTTGATTGCGCCAATCAAAAACGGAATCTTCTTTTTTACTTCCCACCATGTTTTTTCGAATCAAATCATTAATTTGTTTTTGTTCCTGCTTACGATCTAACAAATTGTTTACGACTTTTCCTTTCATTGCATCCAATGTTTTTGGTTTTCTTTTGCCACGTTCTCTCGTTGGAAATGGTTCAACAGTTGCTACATGAATATGAATATTATCCGTATTAAAATGAATGGCTGCCGACCAGGTAGAACTTTTTTCTATCCCCTCTCTTTTTTGCATTTCCTTCATCGCAAGCCGTGTTACATCCATCAACTTTTTTTCATCCAACGTTTTCGTTTTCTCATCATAAATGCCTTGTTCCTCTAACCATGGATTATGAAAAGAAATGACATCTTGCCACATGATACTTCCATTCTCATGAGCGGTTTTAAACATTTCCTTTAAGGACTTTTTTTCACTTTCTTTTAAACGATTTGCGTGTTCTGTAAATAGTGCTGATGTCTTTTCTGAATTCCCCATATAGTCTTGATACGTTTCGAACATTTTCGGATTGAGCTTCACTTCACTTTGTGCTTCTTCCCGGTCTACATACTCAATATAGTTCTGAAATGCATCGGAACTCGGTAATACAAATTTTGTTTTTAAAACAACACCAGGTGTAACTGAAGATTGAACAGGGACTGCATTACTCATTTTCATCATCCTGCATCATGAGTTGTATAAACTCATTCATTTTTTTCATTTCGCTATAACAATCATTCATCATATGGATGTTCTTTTGGATGATATTTTCTAATTCCATTTCTCTTTTATTTTGTTGCTGAAAAAAAGCCAGCATTTCAATTTGGTCTTTCAAAAATTTCTGCCTGGATAATCCTTTCCTCTTTGCGATTTCATCTATTTTCTTTACGGCAATTGGATCTACTTCTCTAATTCTAATTTCCACTTTTCTCTCTCCTTTCTGCAATTGTGGGTAGAGATCAAAAAATAGTGAGAAGAGCATAAGGGGTTTTTGTTCCCACCTAAGGTGTGAAGCTAGGCGGAGCCTAGCGAAACGATGGGAACAAGAAAACCTCCAAGGTGAGTACTCACTGATGACACAAATCGAACTGATGAGTACTCACTGACGATACAAAAACCACCAAATGAGCACTCGGTGAGTACTCAAATTTCACTGGTGAGCACTCACTGACGACATGACTTTTTTCACTTTTTATTAATTCCTTGTGCTTTTTCTTCTAGCTTTTTGATCTTATCTCGTGCAATTTTTTGTTCCCCTTTAAACAATTCGACGTTCTTTTCTGATGACTTTATTTTAGATTCTAAGGATGCTATTTTAGATTGTGTTTCCGTTTTTTCCGCTTCAGTTTGGTACTTCATTTCATCTTTTAATTCTTTTACTTTTTCATAGACTGTCTTCGCATTTTCTTCTTCCAGTTTGATTGCTTTCCCATAATTTTTGATTTTTGTTTCGATATCTTTTTTGTCTCTTTCTATAAAATCTAGCTCATATGTTTTTTTATCTTCAGCTAATAATTCATCATTTGCTTTTATTTTTCTCTGATCGGTAAAAATCGTTTGAACGAGTTTATTCGGACTTTTTGTTGATGCATTCTCTTCTTCATATTCGTTAACATCTTGCGTGAATTTACGAATATCCATTTGTTCTTTTTCACCGTTTTCATTGTAAATATCGAAAGCTAATGCTCCCCAATTCGGAGATAACTCTGTTACTTCCACCACATAATTTCCGTTCTCTTCATACAACACTTTGACAGGTAATTGAACACCAGACTTTGCTTTTTCTTGTGCTTTAAACGTAAATCCTGTTTCCTCATACCCTTCTATTCGAAAGCGAATTTGTATAAAGTTTTTGTGTGGATTGTATTCCCTTTGTTCTACAATCAATTTCCCCATACCCGACAACTTAATTACTTTATTTGTCTCTGTATGGAATAGTTTTTCATCGTTTGGCATGTAAATTTTAGATGTCAAGAAAGCGAAAAAACCCAAAAATAGAAAGCTGATAATGGTTAAGTAGATCCACGACTTATTTTTTCTTAGATTGATTCTTTCACTCTTCTTACCAATTGCACCTATCACACTCTCACCCCACCTTTTTCGTTATAAAACTTTCATATTTAACTCTTCCACACTTGTAACTCGCCATGTTTCATTTTCTTTTTTCATGATGATTCGTAACACATTGTTTACTTTTTCTTCTCGGTTTTGCGTTGAATCTGTCGTGACATTTATAAATTCAGCTAACACATTTACTTCCTCTTTATCTGGTTCATTTTCTTGTAAATAAAACTTCATTTCTATTGGTTTCGTTTTATACGTATCTCCTAATTCGTATTTATCAGTTGGATAAAATTGTTGTAAAAGTTCTTCGCTCATAATGGATTTTGCCTTTTCTTTTCGCTCACTGTAGCCTTCTTTTTCTCGATGAAATGATAATTGTATAAACGTTTCGGCTGTCGATAAGTACGCCCTTCTTTGTTGTTCTTGTGCGGAAGGAAGCACCTTATCCAGTCGTTTTTTCAAGTCTTCATTTTGTTTTGTTAGTAATTCATTTGAAAGTTTTAACTGTTTTTCTTTGCCATCACTCATTGACTTTTTGCTCAAATAGATATTAAAAGCTGTCACACCTACAACTAAAATGACAAACACAATAAACAAAGATTTTCGTTTATCTTTCATTCTTTTAGTCTCCTATTCTTTCGGTTTTTAGAACCTTCTTACATGACCAGAAAAGACTTTTTGCCAATACGGATTATTTAAATCTTCAATGAAAACACCTTTATTAGTTTGGCATCCAATGAAAGTATTTTTATCAATTACAATGCCAACGTGTCCGTCATGTTTGTAGGTATCAAAGAAAATAACGTCACCTGGTTTCATATCGTTTGCTGATACTTTTGTACCGATTTTATTTAATGTTTCCGTACTTACAGCTCCTATCGGACTGGTATACATCCCTACTTGTTCGAATGCCCAGCGTACAAAACTTGAACAATCAAAAATTCCTCTTGCAATGTCATTTGTGTTACGTCCTCCACCAAATACATACGTAGAACGCCCTATCCATTGGCGACCTACATCGGCAACTTTTGAACCGCTACTGCCTCCACTTCCTGGATTTCCTCCTCCACCAGAAACGACAGAACCCGGCTGATAATATTTTAAAACTGCGTCAACGTACAAAATATCGCCGTAGCACGCTTGATATGGTACGGCTTCTGGTCTAAGGCAATGATACATACCAGTATTTTTTACTTTTTGATACTGTTGTTGTGAAAATTTAATTGCTAATTCTTTCGTATACTTACCACCATTTGCGCCAACAAAATCAAAAAATCCTGTTCCAAAATTGTAAGCTTGAAGTGCTGTTTTGATATGATCCATGTCACCAGGACTCGTTACACCAGCTCTTTCTATCGCATGTTTAAACTCCTGTACACCAGCCCAAATACTGTAATCTGGATCTGTAATACAGTTTGGTGATTTGCAATATTTCGTATTAAAAGCACCCTCCGATGATTGCATCGGATCGCTGCCACGCCCTCCACTTTCTTGCATCATTTGGGCAAGCATTAAAGCGACAAAGGGTTCCACGCCAAACTCTTTCGCATACTTACGAATCGTAGGTTCCCATTTCAAAACTTCGGGCGATACATTCATCACTTGCCCTTCACCTGTATACGTAATGTCACCCGTGTCTGTTCCTGTTCCACTATCACTTCCCATTGCTGCAATGAAAATACTAACGACTCCAAGTAAAAGAAAAGAAAAAAGACCCATCACAATTAACGCTAAAGTGATGAGCCATTTCTTTGGTATGATCTTTAAAACCAGATGCATGGTATTAAGCACCTCCCCCGAATAACATCAATTCTTCGTCTGTTACTTCTACATGAAAATGAATGTTTTTTACAGCCCCAATACTTAAAATGACATCCCCTGTTGGCAAATGTGGAATGGCTGCAATCTCACTTTCACTTAACTGTCCTGCAAATACTTTTCGTAACATATCTAAACTGTTATTATCTTGCTGCATGATAAATTTGTACTGTGTAAGTTCAAATAGCTTTTTAATTTCATCTATCATTTCTTGTGAAGATCCTTCTGGTACAAAATCTCGAATTGTATGGCTTGCATATAAAAGACCAGCAAAATATTTTCGGTCTTCTCGGCTAAATTTAATTAAAAATTGTAAAGCGTGAGCACTCTCTTTTCGTGTGTTGATAATATGATGTGCTTCGTCAATAATAATGAAATATCGAATGACATCTTCAAAAGCAATTTGTTTTTTGTTAAAGGCTCTTAATTGAGGAGCACCATTTGAAATCATTTCATCCCAAAGAAGATTTAACACATTAAAGATTTGCGCCTGAAACACTTCTGGTTTAGAACTGGATATATTCCGTAAGGAAAAAGATACAACTTGTTCTTTCTTGAAATCTTCAATTGTAGAATGTCCATCGAATAATTGCGCATACACTTCTACTAGGTTCATAAGATTTAATTCAATTAATTCTAAACGATGGATTCTACTGTCTCCTAAATTTTCATGGTGTTTTTTACTTTCTACATCTTGATATAACTCGTTACGAACAAAATTTAAAAAATCAGAGAAGATAGGGTATTCTTTCGGTTTTCTTGTTGTAATTTCATTTGTTACTCCCTTTTTATCATTCCATAATCCCATACGAATATATAATTTTCGAAGCAAATTTTCATACTCTTTAATTTCATCATCTTTTGCTTCTGGTGCAATAAAGCGATAAAAAGTTGTTACTTTGGATAAATGCTGAATGAAACTAACTTCCTCACTTTCTGCTGTCTTATACACTTGAAGTGGGTTAATTTGACCCTGTGATCCATCTAATGCAATTGTTTTTCCATTCAAGTCACGTACTGTTTCCTCAAATTCACCTACAATATCAAAAATACGGATAAAATGTCCCTTACTTGCATAATCCACGGCTTTCTTTTTTAGTAAGGTTGATTTTCCAGCACCAGGCTTTCCAACCATTACACCGTTATAACTCTTTCTTTGTTTGTCTTTATGAAAAATATCAAAAATAACATTTCCTTTTGTTTTCGTTGTCCCATAATACGTACCGTATGGATCGTTCAAATAAGAATAGTGAAATGGACATCCACCAGCCAAACTGACTGCCGGAATTTCTTTTCCTTTTCTTCGGTTCACATAATTTTTTTGTGTATCAAAGCTCGTCACGAGTGCATCCCATTCATACTCTTGTTCATTTAAAAAGACAGCTCCTCGAAAGTTATAAGACTCTAATGTTTCCATAATTTCTTTTACTTGTTTTTCTAACTCATCTAAAGTTCTAGCGGAAACATAGATACGGATATGAATACGTTTCATGACCTCACCTTGTTTCAAATCCGTATAGAGAGCTTCCAGCTCTAAAAATTCATTTTTTGCATCAATCCGATCTATATTATCCTTTGCTGTATCATGCCGAACACTTTGTTCACTCATGGATTTATTAATAGATTCAACAACTTCTTTTCGATCATCACTCATTACATCTAATGTTGTGATCACATTTGGCATATTCATAATTTGCTCTAACCAAAAATCATTTACTTCTGTTGGATAATCAAAAACATGGATACAAGTAGAAAACCCATCACCTGTTTGCACATAACTTTCTTTAAAACTTACGCCTCCTTGTGGCTGAACTCTAGCCACTAAATAAGGGTTGTAACCTTTCTTCTTTTTTAGTTCCTCTTGTTTTTCCTTTTTTGATTTTTTACTTTTGAACGCAAACATATTGTTTCCTCCTTACTACCATATATTTTTCGTTCCTAATTTTGCATTTTGATTAAACAATTTAAACATAAGCTCTAACTTTTTCTCTTCATCCACCTCTAATAGCTCGGTAGAGCGTTTGATATATCGCTTTGCTGCATCCACACGTTCTTTTACGATTAATTCCGTTTCTCCGTAAATAAATAAGAAGGCTTCCCGATTTGTTCTGCCCCATTCTAAAAACTGAAGTTCTTTTAACTTTTGATTTAAAATTCGTTCATACAAAGGACTGGTACATTCTTTAATTTTCTTCTCTATATAACGTTGTTGTTCGGTTGTTTGACATGGGAAGTTTAAAAAAACAAGTTTAATGGACTGTTTGTAGGCTTGATAAAAATAAGCATGTGAGAAAATGACAAATGCTTGTTCGTCGCTATTCTTTGAGAACATATCGTCACCTTCCACTTGAAGAATTTCTAAAAACTCCTCATTTTTCAGCTCAAATATGCCATCCTCCGTCATATCTACGATTTGCATAATTTCCGCAATACTTTTCTTTACCTTTGGTGGCGCTTCTTTCTTTTTTCTAGATAAAAAACCTAACAGTTTTGTATTTTTCTTTTTCGAAACATCTTTCTTTGGCTTTTCTTTCTTCTGTTTTTTTACTTTTGGTTCTACTTTTGGTTCTACTTTTGGTTCTACCTTTGGTTTTTCTTCTTTCTTTTTGTTGGGTACCACCTTCACAATTTCTTTTGGTTCAGAAAGTGATTCTTTTACATTTTTTTCATTAAATCGAAATGCTGTTTTCTTCGGCACTTCTAGTTGTTTTGGCTCTTCTTTCTCCACATCTTTTTCGCTGAATAACGCCATATGTGATCCCTCCCTTATTGATCGTTATCAATGGCGCAATATGCACCTTTCCTTCTTAACAGTGTAATAATCAACACTTCATACATTCGTTTTTGAGGATTCGTACTTGGTCGCCAAATCATAATAATTGCAATAGCTGCCATGAAAATAACAAATGGTAACTGAAAGGAATCATGTACGAAATTCCTAAGAATCATTGTTACAACTAATAAACCAATTAATAAAAAGAAATCTATTAAATAAAGCACTTTATTAATCCGTAATTCTGTACTGATTTCCTTCGGAATCCGATAGCTTCTCATCGGGATTCCCTCCTTTTCGACAATAAAAAATAAGCGCACGATTACGCTTATTTTTTATCCGTATTATTTTTATTTTTGTTCACGATATCTCTCCAACTTTTGCCTGTATTTTGCCCCATCTGATAAAAACGCTTTGTATTCTGTACCGTTTCAGAATTATGAATCTGTTCTTGCACTCCTCTTACCTTTTGTTTCACCGATGATGTAGTATTTTTAACTTTATCCGTTGTATATTGTCCTAATGTCCGTGTTTCTTGATTTCTACTTGCCGCCACTTCTTTATCACTTTCATAAGGAACAATCGGGCTACTATGTGTCACCGTTACGATGTCGGCTGATGCCGGGCTCCCTCCACTTGGCACTGATCTTGATGTTTCCACTGGTGCCGGGCTACTTCCACTTGGTACTGGTCTTGATGTTTCCACTGGTGCCGGGCTACTTCCACTTGGTACTGGTCTTGATGTTTCCACTGGTGCCGGGCTACTTCCACTTGGTACTGGTCTTGATGTTTCCATTGGTGCCGGGCTTCCTCCACTTGGTACTGGTCTTGATGTTTCCATTGGTGCCGGGCTACTTCCACTTGGTACTGGTCTTGATGTTTCCATTGGTGCCGGGCTACTTCCACTTGGTACTGGTCTTGATGTTTCCATTGGTGCCGGGCTACTTCCGCTTGGTACTGATCTTGGTGTTTCCATTGGTGCCGGGCTACTTCCACTTGGTACTGGTCTTGATGTTTCCATCGGTGCCGGGCTACTTTCACCTGGTATTGGTCTTGATGTTTGATTTCCTTCACTCACTCCTTGTCTTACTGTTCCTGGTGTTTGACTTCCTTCACTCGCTCCTTGTCTTACACCTTCTGGTGTTTGACCTCCTTCACTTGCTCCTTGTCTTACGCCTCCTGGTGTTTGACCTCCTTCACTTGTTCCTTGTCTTACTGTTCCTGGTGTTTGACTTCCTTCACTTGCTCCTTGTCTTACGCCTCCTGGTGTTTGACCTCCTTCACTTGCTCCTTGTCTTACGCCTTCTGGTGTTTGACCTCCTTCACTTGCTCCTTGTCTTACGCCTCCTGCCGTTGGACTTCCTTCACTCGCTCCATTTGATTTTCCGGCTTCTTTCATTTCATCTTGAAGACTTGTTGTTCCCGATTCTTGCCCATTTGCTACCCCAGGGTTTTCGTTCCCTTCTTTTTTCATATCTTCTTGAATAGATGGCGTACCACCATTCTTTTTATCTTCTTCCTTATTTAAGTTACCTTTTTCTTTTTCTTTTTTTGCTAAATCATTTCCATTTGCTTTCTTCTGATCCGCTTTTTTCATTTGATCTTGCAAGGACTCTTTATTTTCAGACTCATTCCCTTTTTTCAAGCCACTTATAAGACCAGTCATGCCACCTGTTGCCATCGCTGCCGCACTTGCTGTTTTAGCTGCTGCAACACCAGTTCCTTCCGCTGCACCTTTCGCCCCTTTTCCAATCATATTTCCGAGACCCTTCATTGGCTTTGAATTTGCAAGAGCGCCAATTCCTTTACCAAGTGCGAAACCACCTGCTAACATGCCCCAACTGCTCTTTAATCCAATATCTATTCCAAATAGCCTTTCTACGACTGCCGGGCCATCTAGAACTGCCATACTAAATGCGGCTAATGCAATCAGATACGGTACACCATTTAATTTGTCATGGAGAAACGCCGTCCCCATTATATATAGCTTCAAAGATAGGAATATCATAATCGTTGCTATAAATATATTGAGGATATTTGATAACACCGCTTTTAATTTTTGACCATTTGCAACATCGGCTGGTGCTAAGATGTTGGCTAACAAATAGTTAAATGCCAATTCATAAAATAATCTAGCTAATTTAATACTTACCAATAACAACGTTGCGCCAGTTATCAGTAAAGTAAAGAATATATTCCAGAAATTCCAATGCCAGCGATAATACTTTTCGGGAAAGAAATCAAACCATCCATCTTTTAATTCTGTTAAAGATGCGACTCCCATCCCATCCATTACCCTTTTATTTTTGAGGATATCTTGCCCACCTTCAGATAACTCCTTATCCTTTGCAAACTCAAAATCCGAATCTATTTTTTCTGTAATGTCTATCTGTCTAATATTTTTTTCTGGAATATGATTTTTCGGATTCATATCTTCTTTCTTTTTCCATCCATTTTGATCTATTACTGCAATATCCGTTATGTTCTTCTTAATAATTTCATCACTTAAAGAACCTTTTTGTTCAGATTTTACAACTGCTATGGCATCATCGGTGAACTTATCAACCTTTGTCATACCAGTACTTAATAAACAAAGTACACTCAGTGTTACGAAAATATTAATGATAATTTGAGAACGGTTCATTTGTTTGTTCATAATGAACATGTAGCCAATATATAAAAACGATATGGCTAAAAGAACGACAAACAATGGATATAACATATCAACAAAATTTTGTATTTCCGGTGAATTAAAGAATCCTTTAATCCCCAGTATGGCATCTGTCACACCTTCTAAAGCATCTACAACTAAAGATAAGCCTACAATTAGGAACCATCCTAGCCAACGCAATACATAATTCACGATGTCTCCTACTTGAAGATAATCCGAGAACGTTTCTAAAACCTTTAAAATCTCTTCATCTTTCACTATTTATCCTCCTCTCATGCTTACTACTGCCCTAATACTTCTTTTGCTGTCCAATTCACTCTTTCATTCAGTCTGTCAATACGAATAATCAATTTTCCTTTTTGTTCTCGATCTACTGAAAGAAAAAGAACCGCATCTTCCAGACCCAGAATGACCTCATTTTCTTCTGTTACAAACGGCGAGTAACTATCTAAAATCAATTGCATTTTATCTGTTATTGTCGGCATCTCCATTCTCGCTTCCTCCTTTATTTCTGGATTCAAAAAGGCACTCAATTATTTGAGTGCCTTTCTAACTCGTTACGTGTTCCTTTTCCTCTAAATCACGTAAAATTCGATTAATCTTATTTTCAACTGCTTGATATACACCTTTGTCGATATGGTCATTGTGAGCCAACATTTGAAATTCACTGTAAAACTCGCCCATTTCCTGATTTTCAACCTCATCTATTCCCTTACCTAACTGTGCTATAAAGAAATTATCAACCAGTTTCAAAACCGCTAAATCAGATTCAAAAAATTCATTAACCGTTTTTTCCTTCCAATTTTCTATGGAGAGGGAATTAAACGGGCTATCTTCCGGCTGAAACGCCTCTTCCGGTATATCTTCATCAATTCCCATCATTGTTGGCTCTTCTACTGGCTGCGGTGTCTCTACTGGTGGCAACTCTTCCTGTTCTGGCTCTGATGGTTCTTTCTTAATTTGTTCTTCCTTTCTTTCTCCTAGAAAATCTACAATCAGTTTTTTCGGTTCTACATCATCATGTAAGGAGTGGATATCTATATCTAAAATAGATTTATCTGTATCGAACTCTACCCCTAAGTACTCCCATCTATATTTTAAAGCTGTTTCTCCTGTATTATAAATTGGTCGTGGTCTGATGCGCTTTCGATTATTATCTTGACGTTTTATGACACGAATAACAGCACTTTCTCCTTCTTTAAAATTCATCAGTTCATTTGATGTTAACAGTGGTCGTTGATCTAGACCTTCCGTTTTATTTTTATCAGTAGAAAGACCTTTTCCACTTCGGGAAGGTAGGTTAATCGTCTGATTCCCTAGTTTTTTGGAAACCTTTTCGGCGGTTTCTTGATCGTTAGTTAGAATGTAGATCGTATTCCCACAGTTTCCATCAATCGTATCTGCATCCTCACCATACTTATTTTTCAATTGTGCATATGCCTGGATCACAAGGTTAAAGCGAACATTTCTACCGAGACAAACTGTTATAATATTCGCCATTCCTTCAATACTCGGCATATTTCCATACTCGTCGAGGCAAAAAACTACCTCACGGTGACATTTCCCTCCACGAGCAAGGGATGCACCTTTAGCCAATATAAAATAAAGCTGCCTTACAAAAATAGAAGCAATCACATGATTCGAAGAATCAAAGTCTGGTGTAATCATAAAAATAGCGACTGGTTTATCGAAATAATCCACTTTTGTTACTTGCACATCTTCATTTTCTTCTACTACATTAAATTCTGTATGACCCGTTTTTTCATCTATTTTTGTAATAGAAATAGATGCTTTGGTTTGAGGATTTTCATTTTCATTACATTGAATGGTATCTCCAACTTTTATTACTTGTTTGAAATCTAATACAAAATGTCCTGTAATATCTGCCTTGATAGACTCCTTTGAGCCATCGGGAAATACAATTTCTACTCGTTTTCTAGGTGTCACTTTTCCTTTTATTGTTTTTCCAAAACCGACACGTTTTAAATCCACACTATTTTTCGCTGTCATTTTAGCGATTTCATCAAATGTAAAAATAGAAAGTCCGTTCATTGTTTGGGTGAAAATCCCGCCTCGTGTCGTTCCTTTCGAGAAGTTTGAGGTTGCATATTGCATTTTCGCAACACTTTCCGCTGGTAAGCCTTCAAAGTATAAATCTAATGCATTTTGTGGATCAGCTTCCGGATCTACGATTACCTCTTTTGAACCAAGTTCTGATAACATATTTGCAACTGCATACATCGTGATTTTTTCTTCTGTACCTTCCGCAATGCATTTATCTGTAACTGCTAATATCATGGCATTACACAAGCTCATAGCGCACTGTTGCCAAAAAGGATCTTTTACATTTGGGTTGTAATACAAGGTGTGTGAGAGTGTCTTACATAATGCCTGTGCCGTTGAATAATCTCCATCTTTATAGGCATCTTTGACAAGCTGTAACAAGTTATAGCTCATAGAATCAAGTGGAGTTAACAAGTTCAAAACTTCAATGTGATACCCTCGCTCTTCCAGTGTTTCTTTCGATGCACTGAAGAGCTCACCTTTTGGATCATTAAAAATTAGGGATGGTTTATGTTCCGCTCTAGAATAGACATCAATTGTAGGAAATACAAAGGTTTCCCCTTTACCAGAGCGTGTTGTACCAATGATTAAATTATTTACCGGACTATCATCAATAAATACCTTGTCACCTAATCGAGAGATAACAACACCACCGCCACCTTTAAATGATTCCTCTCGATCTGGTACAGCTCGGTATTGCTTTTTCAACTCTTCAACTGTTGTAAAACGACTAGATCCTTTCTGATGATTATTTAAGTTTTTAAAGGAAGATTTCAGCTTATACACCGTTCTTGCAATGGTTCCAATTACTACAAGGAAAACAAGCATGTAGTAAATCGGATGTTCTGCAATCGGCATTTGAAAAAGAAATCCTATCTCCATATGAAATGGTTTGGGGTGTAATAAATCACTAAATGTTGTTTCTATCAGCTCTAAAGATAAATTGAGTAAAAAATTTGCGAGTAAAAACATTCCAACAAACAAAAAAGTACTCAATGGAATGAGTACTTTTTTTTCAGCTAATTTATATTTGATTGATATCTTTTCACTATACATATCAAAGCATCACCTCTGTTCAATCTAGCTTCAAATTAAAAAGGTACTCTTTTTATGAGTACCTTTTTGATAATATCAGTTAATTTTTTCTTTATTTACTCGCTACCATCTTTTCATTTTGTTTCAGAACTGGCTTTTCTTGATTCGTTGTTTTCTCTGGTTCTGTTGGCTTCTCTGGATCTGTTGGTTTTTCCGGTTCTGTTGGCTTCTCTGGATCTGTTGGTTTTTCCGGTTCTGTTGGCTTCTCTGGATTTGTTGGTTTTTCCGGTTCTGTTGGCTTCTCTGGATCTGTTGGTTTCTCTGGATCTGTTGGCTTTTCTGGATCTGTTGGTTTCTCTGGATCTGTTGGCTTTTCTGGATCTGTTGGCTTTTCTGGATCTGTTGGTTTCTCTGGATCTGTTGGTTTCTCTGGATCTGTTGGTTTCTCTGGATCTGTTGGTTTCTCTGGATCTGTTGGTTTCTCTGGATCTGTTGGTTTCTCTGGATCTGTTGGTTTCTCTGGATCTGTTGGTTTTTCTGGATCTGTTGGCTTTTCTGGATCTGTTGGTTTACCTGGATCTGTTGGTTTTTCCGGTTCTGTCGGTTTCTCTGGATTTGTTGGTTTTTCCGGTTCTGTCGGTTTCTCTGGTTTTGTTGGTTTTTCCGGCTCTGTCGGTTTCTCTGGATTTGTTGGTTTTTCCGGCTCTGTCGGTTTCTCTGGATTTGTTGGTTTTTCCGGCTCTGTTGGTTTTTCCGGCTCTATTGGTGGCTCTATCGGTGGTTTTGGTTTTTCTGTCCCTGTATTTTCCGTATTACCATTCTCACCCTCCGTTATAATTGGTGGGTTCACAATTGCCTCTGGTTTCTTCTCTGGCGGAAGAGTATCGCCTATACTCGCTACTGTAGAATCAATATTTTGATCGCCGAATGCAAAGTGATCTCCATTCACGGTGACTTGTGGCTTATTATCTGTAATAGCTGCAATCACATTATCTTTTGTTGTATCTTGAAGTGTTTTATCTGTTGTTTCTTTATCAAAGAGTGCTAGAACACGAGAAGTGGTTTCATCCCCATTTTGAAGATTACTTACAATAGATTTTTCTTTAAAATTAATTTTTGATTTATCCAGTTCTTCGATTACATAAGCAACTTCATTATCCTTACTTTGAATTGCGTTTTCTGTAATTGCTTCAAAATCATGTTTGTTCAGATCTTCTTTCTTTTCATCCGGCTTATTCTTATCTACCTTTTTTGTAATAGCTGTTTTACTTTTTGATGATTCCTTACTTCCAAACCAACTGCACCCTGTCGTACTCAATATCAACGAACCACCAAGAAAAACTATTCCCATTTTTTTGTACAGATTCTCATAATTTAAAGGCATGTTATTCTCTCCCCCTTAGATGTTCTGTAGATCTTTATCAATTTTTTCAATCTTAGCTTTCTTTTCTTCTTCACTTATCGTAGATTGTTGAATATCTCGTTTCTCTAATTCTTTGACCTCTTTCATTACGTTTTTATTTCCTTGCGTTTTGGCAAAAGAATAACAATCTTCATATTTTTTTAGATTTACAAAAGCTTCAACAATGAGTTTTTCACGTCTACCGTCCATATTGACTTTCCCCTTAAGCTTGATTACCTCCTTATATTTCTTATTAAGTGCTGCTTTTTCAAATTCGATTACATCATTTTTGACATCAATTTCATTGATTTTATTCATGTTGTCTATCCCAATAAAATAAGCAACCACACTTTCTGCAAATTTCGGCTCATATTGTAATGCCTTATTTGCCTTTCCATTTAATAAATAAGTAAATAGAACTGCCTTCTGACTATCTTTATCTAATTCTGTGTAATTGACCTTATCGAAGTATTTAACGGCTTCTCCATACTGTTGAATGGCTGCCTGTTGTAATCCTTTTACTACATATTGTTCAGAGCCAGCATTTGCACTTGAAACTGGTTCGGAAGAGAATAACTTAAAGGCAAATATGGCACCAGCTCCAATTAACACCACACTCCCTATGACACTCGCAATAATCTTGAATCCTTTTCTATTTTCCTTTCCAGGCTTTATTTGTGTTTTTACTTCATCCGATGGACTATTAGGGGGTTCTTCCTTCCTTTCTGATGATTCTTCTTGATATTCATATTCTTCATGAAAAGGAGAATCATTGATTTCTCTTTCTAATGTTTCTAACAGCTCCTTCTTTTGTTCCTCTTGTTCCGGATCTAATTGCATCACATTCATTTTTTTAGAAATGTGATCAAAAATATGATCTGCATATCTCGAACCAAGTGATAACGTACCGTTATAAATTTCATTGGAATGATCATCTAACAAATCGAAATCAATATGTTCTTGCCGCCCTGCCTCTCTATAAACTCGTTCTAATCGTTTCGTTAAGATATAAGCTTCATGAAACGAATATTGCTTACCCGACTCAATTTCTGTTCCATTGCTACTCTTAAAAATGACAAACATGGCTTCTCCTTTCTCACATTTACTTTAAATTCCATGAAAAAAGGCAACAAAAAAAGCCATACCCTTTGCATAGCTCCCTCATTGCCTTATTTATATTTGTTCACTATTTCATCCAAAGAAACGGGAATAAGATTTGACCAAATTTTACATTGCTATTTACGCTCTCTGCTAAGTATTGGCATCCCATTACGATAACAAGTCCGGCTGCCCCACCAAGGAACCACCAAATACATTTATGTCTTCCTCGTTCACCACCCCAAATTAATAGATAAGCGCCCCAGCAAAATACAATCGCTGTACTAACCATTGCCCCTCTTTGCATCCATGCAATAAATGAATTACCTGTATTAATTAGACCGTCCATCGCATCACCTAACACTAACATTTGAGCTACTGTTTCCAACATTGACATATACATTCACTCCCTTTTCATTTTTAGATGCTTATACGTTACTAAGCTGACTTGACTCATTCGGCTTGCTGTCTTCTTTTACTGCTGTTGATGTTGCTTTATAAGCTTGTAAAGCTTTCATTACTAAATCTTGATTTTCTTCAATGTATTTCTGATGATGTAAATGAAGCCAATGGTTATAATCCTGACCATTGGCTCTTAATAGGTTTGCTACCATTTCTTTTTCCTTTTTTAATTCCTTCTGTGTAATCGTCACTGTATCACCACCCTTCAATGATTATGTGATTACTTCTGATATTGTTCTTTGCAATTTTGAATAAAGAATCCCACTTCTTTTTCAAATTCAGATGGTTTAATTTTTTCAAACTTAATTGCTTTCTTCAACTCTCCTTTTTCATAGTAGGCAAGGGTATCACGTTTTTGTGACAAACCAAAGTCGTGCTGATTACTTGTTCTTGGTACATCTTCTCTACCTCCAAATAATTCTTTCACCTGGACGTTGTTTTGTTTTGCTAATTTTCCAACATTAAAGAGGATATCTTCTCTTGTTTTTTTATCATTATTCAACATAACAAAACCAGTGCCATCCTCACTCATGAACTTCTTCATTTCTAACGGACTAAGTTCCATTACTTCCCCTTTTCCCGAACTAAAGACAAATGTTGAACCAATACCAATTGCAATTAACAGTCCAACAACAGCGGAAATGATCCACCCTTTACGACTCATACATGTTCCTCCCTATGTCATATTTTTATAAGCGATTTTGAAGTGTGATGAGACACGTTTAAACTTCAACATCTGTCTTTATTTTATAACATTTAAAGGAAAGTGGGATAGAAAATGGAAATATCATTTATGGCTGGAATGACGAACCCTGTATTGGTATGCGTATAGAAACTAACCCCGACCTAGCTTCTATATGCCCAATACCGCACTACGTATTTTGGCATGAACGTAGAACCTTATGTATCTACTGTTTGTATGGTTTATCGCTTCTTTAGAATGTCAAAATGGGATATTCCTCACGATCACTAGCGCAAACAGATTTTTGATACAATGCATTTCCAATGGTCACAGATATGAGTTTTACGTACGCACTCTTCTAACGATAATCGTATACCTAACCCCTCTAGTGACCGTTTCAAGGGAGGCACGCATATATATTGAAAGCTGTATATCATCCTTCTACATCATTACTGAAAGGAAGATATACGCAATATATATCTAAATTGTCAAAGAGCAAATTACTTTGTGCTATGTTCTCAGCACACTTCAAAATCGCTTTTTTTATTTACACTTTTGTTTGACAGCTACTAGTTCCGCTTGTTTATGTTTCCGTTTGGCAATTAAATTTTGATGTTCATCCCTCACCGAACGAACTTGATAATAAATTTGAGCTACATTTTCAATGCTTCCTGTGCTATTTTCAATTGCAATGGTTCCTTTCAATTCGTATGTTTTTCCATCAAAAGTTTTGACACTATGAGCTTGTGATGCGGCAATATCATAGAATGTGAGCCTTTGTTCTTTTCCCATATGAACGCCTCCTATTTTTGATAAAGAAGGGAGAAAAGCGCTTCTCCCTTGTATAGTTTTCTAGCCATCTAGATAGGATGAAATAGTGAACGAGTGCTTCATATCATGCTAGGATTGTTGTGTTGTACGAAGTGATAATGCGTTGTGCTGCCTCTTTTCCGTATATGTGCTGTAATGCGGATTGAGATTCAACTACGATTGAATGCTGAATGTGGTATGTTGCGCTTTCTTTTAAAAACTGCTCCATATGAGGGATCGGGTACAAATCATATTGATGAAATACCAGGTGAATTGGTCTTATATTCTTGAATTCTGTTAGATACAGAAGAAAACTTGATAATGCTTCTCCTCTATCTTGATACGTACTTGTTTCCGTTTCTACACTGATATACACAACCGCTTTTTGCTTTATATCCATTTGAAGCGTTTCATAACCAGTCAGTAAATCATGTTTGAGTATGTGATACCCTTGTTCTCGTTTTTCATGATGTGTATCTTCATAAAAGTTGCCTTTCGGATCAAAAATGAAAATAAAATCATCTGTTGTTTCTTTCACACCTTCTATGACTGATTTGTACGCCCCAAAACGAGCTTTTATCACACCTGCAACCTTTTCCCCTTCATTCAGTTCTTTCAACGCTCTAATCACCTTTGTATACTTCTTAGCTACGCCTAACATGCGTTGCACTCCTTCCTATTTCATTTCCCTCTTATAACTACTACTGAAACCAAAAATACTCTTTTTGTTCCCCTTGCTTTTCACGTTGATGTTTTTCAAGAATGTATAGCAATGTGATAGTTATCGCATCCCTTGTTTCTTTTGAATAAAGACCTAGCTCATGGAAGATATGATAAGCTGGATGCTCATTCTCAAGCGAATTTACTACCTCTACCAAGTTTGCTTCACTCTCATACATTTTTTCCGTGAACTCAATAACTTTTTTCACATCTAGGTAATATAGGTTTTTATGCCGTTGATCCAGATACAAAATACTTCCTGCCAATAATTTTCTAGCGGATTCTATCCAATAATCATGTTGCTTTAATGGTTTCATTACAGTTTGAGCGATTGAAATTGCTTGCATCAATTCTTCAGGTAACCAAGCACTCTTGCGCCGCATAACGCCTTCCCCAGGTTTCCCTAAATTTTTCATTTTACCGACGTAGATTTCTGACATCTCATATCATCTCCCTCTCGGTTTCTTATATCTTGCTCCCTATCCAAAAAACAACTGTCCAAATGGGCATTACGAGTATACATGCATTCCGACATCCAATAGCAAAGCCTAACGAATTTTCATCTACTTCACTAAAATGAGCTTCATACTCTTTCATATCACGATTGAGCTTTCTTACGATTTCTCATTGCAAATACGAATGCTGTTAATGCAAGAGCGATACATGCAAAGCCGATCCATTTCAAATATGGATTTTCGTCTTTACCGCCTGTTGTCGGAAGATAAGTGATTTTCTTTGGTGTTTGTTCTAGTTGTGGTTTCATAATAATCTGTTGTGGTGTCTCTAGTTGTGGAATAACAGGTTTTTCGGTTACTTTTGGTTGTTCCGGTACCTGTGGTTGTGGTACTTCTGGTTGCTCTGGCTTTTGTGGTTGTTCTGGCTGTTCTGGTTTTGGTGTCTCTGGTGTATGTGGTGTCGGTTTCTTCTGATCCTTCACCGTGTGCTTAATAATTTGACCATCCTCTTTAATTTCAAAAGAGAATATTTCTTCATTCAGTAAATAGCCGTCTGGTGCGAATGTTTCTTTATACGTGTACTTTCCATATGGAATCTTGAATTTTGCAATGCCGTTTTCATCCGTTTTTCCTTTTGCAACTTCTTTTCCTTGTTCGTTAAAGATAGTAAATTCAGCGTTCGGAAGTTTATTGTTACCATCTGCAATATCTACCTTACTAATCTCCAACTCTCCTATGATTCGCTTATTTTGCGCTGTTAGCATGACTGTCTTTCCTTGTTCAGAGATACTAAAAGGAATAGTTTCTTTGCTTAACACATAGCCAATTGGTGCTTGCTTCTCAACAAATGAATATGCTCCAAATGGTAAGTCTTTCACTTCAATCAAACCGTTTTTATCAGTTTTGTGTTCACTAATTTTCTTCCCTTTACTATCTTGAAGAACGAACACCGCACCTTCTAATTTTCCACCCGGATTCTCTCCATCTAATTTTATAAGTCGCACATTTCCTTTTACTTCTTTATTTTCGACTGTGAAAGTTAGCGTTTTTCCTTGTTCTTTAATCTCGAATGGATATTTTGTTTGATTAAGAAGGTATCCTTCTACCCCTTTTGTCTCAACAAAATAATACTTTCCATACGGAAGATCCTTCACTTGTGCAATCCCTTGCTCATTTGTAGTTGTTTTTGTAATCTCTTTTCCCTCAGCTGTATACACTGTGAACTCTACTTTTGGAAGAGTTTTTCCGCTGTCACTTAATTTCTTAATCTCGATATTTCCTTTTACTTTAGTATTTTGTACTGTAATAGTTGCAAACTCACCTGTTTTAACTTCAATTTGTTGTGGCTGCCCATTCAGTACATAGCCAGTAGGTGATTTCACTTCTTTAAGAGTATAAGTTCCGATTTCTAAACCAGAAAGGCTTGCTGAACCTTGCTCATTCGTAGTCATAGTGCCTACTTTTTGATTTGCACTGTTCGTGACTTCAAATACTGCACCTTGTAGCAATTCTTTTTGTTCTCCCACTTTTACAACTTTCAATCGACCAAGAGATTTCCAGTTTACTTGTAGATCGGCACTCACTTTTTCCTCATTTTTTTCTAAAAGGACTGTTGCATCTTGGACTTTATCAGTTCCTTGATAAGCGACTGCCTGCAAATTAGAAAGATTAGATGTTACTTTTAAGGAAAAGTTACCTGTTTGAGAGGATTTTGGTATTAAAATACGGAATTGTTCTCCTAAATTGAATTGTTGTTTCGCTTCACCTTTTGTAGAAACAACTTTCGTTCCATTCGGTGCATTAGCTAGTTGAACTGTAAAGACACCGTTCTTAGCGTTACTTTCAATTTGATACACTGTCGTTTCAAAGTACTCACCGTTTAGCTTTGCTTCTTGATTGTCTGTTGGTGTTACATTCATGTACAGGTTTTGTGTTTCCTGGCTTGCATTCGCACCACCAATAATAGCTTTTACAGCTTTCGCAACATTTCCATTACGATGCTGAACTTCGTTAATGTCAATTTGACCCAACGCTGCCCAAACACTTAGCTGTGTTGCGTAATGCGCTTCATTCCAGTTAGAAACTCCTAATTCTTGTGGACTCTTTTGCGGATATCCATTTAGAAGAACCCGATACACAACATCATCTGTGCGCCCCATCTCTGGAAGATCATTACCGTTGGGACTTAATTTCCCATAAGTTAAACAATACGCAATTTGCCCATTCGCATTCTTCAATAATTCTGTCCGTAGGTCTTTCCCGTACATGGGACTAAAACTCCAATTTATTTCGTATTTCTCACGATTAATGACTTCAGCACTCGCTTTCGTAAGTGGAAATACAAAATTCAAGACAATTAGAAGCATACTCATGACAATGAGTAACGTTTGATACGATCGTTTCAACATACTAACAGCTCCCTCAAATGATATGCAGTTTTCAAAGAATAATTTAATCTGAATTTTCTGATTTAAAAACTTAAAAAATAACAATAAAATTGTACCTTTTTTACATGGTTCATTTACAATATAAATGTATAATTATTTTTTGTGAAAATGGTTTATTCCAACTTTGCTCGATAGTAAGTTGCAAAAAAAATGTTCTCAATTGGTTCTTCAAAAAAATCCGCAATGTTTTTTGCCCTGCTAAAAATTAAACCTTTTCTCCCTGATTCTACATCGTATAAAGTACTTGTAGGAATTTTGGAACCCTTTGAAACTTCTTTAATTGTATAACCCTTTGACTCACGAATTTCTCTTAGAACTGTCAAATATCTCCCCCCTTTTTTTACAGTTTATTAGTCTTTAAGCCGAAAGTCAACACTTAATATGTTAACTTTTTTAAATTTTAACACAAATATAGTTATAAGGAGCTAAAAACCATGTTTGGAAAAAGATTAAGAGAATTAAGAAACAAAAAAAATATGAGCGCTACCGCTCTTGGAAAAGCATTAGGGATTGCTCAAACAACAATTTCCAATTGGGAAAATTCAGGAGCTGAGCCAAATTATGAAATGCTAGTAAAAATCTCACGCTTTTTTGGTGTATCAGTTGACTATTTAGTTGGAAATGACGGTGATTCTAATAAAAATGAAATAAGTAGATTAGCAAAAGAATTATATGAAGACCTTAATTCAGTCTCCGAAGATGAACGTCAAGAAATAGAAAAAGGATTATTAGAGTACATAGAGTTCCTTGGGTATAAAGTAAAAAAAACAAAGAAATAAATCCTTTGCCTTTTAATTTGCTCTCTTTCTTAGACTAGATTTTGAATTTTTATTTTGCTGTATATAAGTTTGTAATTTACTATGTAGTTCAACATAATTACTTGTTTGTGACAACACCGATACCAAGAAATCGTAATCAACTCGTTTACATATATTTTTCTTTTTCATCAAATAGGCACTCTCCTGTAAAATGGATTTTCTTTTATAAATTCCTATTTTTACGCATTAGTGGAACGAAACATTAAAAATTACCAACAAATGTTCCACCCCTTAAACAACAAATGACACTACAATGTTTTGTAGTGTCATCTTTTAACAAGCCTATCACCCAGCACCGCCACCAGGATCTACCATCATATATTGAATGATTTTAGCAATACTCCCTTGCATGGGGAGCATTGCTAATGCTGTTATTGTAATTAGCAAATAAGTTTTCTTTGTCCAATTTTTCACTTGTACCACTCCTACTTCAATTTTAGTACATTTTTAGGAAGTTCTGCATAGAACAAGTCGTTATTTCTCTCAAATGCCAATAATGCTTCTCTCATTAAATTCATATCATCTCTTGCAAGAGCCTGAATGAAAACTTGTAACGGTGTCAAGAAACCATTTTTCCTTTTGATTTCTTCAATAAGATTATCTGCTTTTTGATTCAGACCTCTTTTGACATACAAATATGCAAGTTCTGCCGGATTTTTTGGTTCTATATTATCTAGATTCTTTTCAAGATGTATGTTAAGAAAATCTAGAGTTGTTTGTATCATTTGTTTCTTCTTGAACATCTTTTTGTTATTTGGGGATATCATAAGTTGCAACCCTTTATCCAAGTAGTACTTAGATAATTCATAATCGCTTAGTATATATGTCTCACCCATGATACAGCATGCTGTTGCTTTTGGTATTAAAGCTACTCTCCCTTGTCTAGCAATCATTTCATTACATAATTCTCTTGCCTTTTCCAGCTCGTTATTCCTATGATAACTTGTAGCAAGCAATTCCATAGTTCGTAATTCATAAGAAGAACGTAAAAATGGATTTTTCAAATTTTTAATTTGTGATGATAAATCATTTGTATATTCACTTACCAAATTATAATTTCGATAATCAAAAAAAGCGTAGATTAGTGAAAAATCCATTGGGATTTTGCTAATATCATCTGTACTCTTTCTTTGTTCCATTTTCTTTTTTACTGTTTTTAAAAAAGTTTGCGGATTTATTTTTCCATCATTTCTTAAATGAAGTAATTCATAAGCATTTGCAAATTTACGATTCAGTATATTGTTAGATTCTTTTTCCTTATCAATTAAATACTGTAATACATCTAATTCTCCACACATATCTAAATATTCAAAAGCAACTCTCAAATTCACTTTACGCTTTGCTTTTTCACAATATTTCAGTACTTCCGTTTTCCTAAAATTATAATCATGTGGGTATAACATATTCAATATTTCAGTGTAAATATAAAAATCAAACTCCCTTTTCCTGGTAAATGACTCATTTATTTTAGAATGACTGGTATCAAACATTGCTGCAAGCTGTCTATTAGTAATACCTTTATCATTTAGATCTTTATGGATTTTTTCTAGAATCATGGTATATTCTCACATCCTCTTGAAATGCTAATGTATGGGAAAATACATGCGTATAGAATATTCTGTAAATACATTCTACCAGAAATTAGTGAAACTTTCGTTCCAATATACATTTTTCTATATTTCTATATAAATTTCAGAATTTTCAATAAAAATAACGCGTTTTCTTATTCAACTTCTAACTTATTCTTAGTTGATATTTCAAAAAACTATGTGTAAAATAGTTTACAAAGACATTATTAATTACCTATATTAAAAACGGTTCAATTAATGATACTATTATTAAGTTTATATAAAAAAATAAAACCCCACCGCACGGTTTTTAATTAGTCTAGGTCGGCAAACTTCGAACTAATTAAAAACTCCTCTGGATAGGGTTTTAAATTCACATTATAAATGTATGTGTTTTTCTTTAATGTCATACTTGATGTTAAAATTATACCATAAGTTGCATACAATGTGAATATAAAACCTCTGTTTTCCTGTTTATTTGTGGTGGGAAAATTAGGAGGTTTTTTCTGTGTTATTGCACAATTTTTTGCTCAGTCGAGCGAAAGCCGAATTAAGTCCCCACATCAATCACCTATCAAAGAAAACCGGGGCTATTAATCAATCAATTAAGAAAGTTATTACTTACATTGATAATATTGTCCTAGAATATGAGGGTGTTACTACGAAGGATTACCTCACAAAACGTAAATATGAAGCTGTAGAAACAGTTTTATCGTACCTAGTACAAGAAGGTTATTCCCAAGTAAAGCAAGATCATATCAGCAAAAAGTCAGGGATTTCAAAACCAATTATTAACTACGTGTTTAATTGGTTACAAGACTTGGGAGTGTGCCAACAAATCAAAGTACGAAGATATGGTAAAATTGCCCCTTCAATTTACATTTTAACTTTACATAACAATTATTTAAAAATCATTGAATATTTCAAGCTGAAATGGGCTGTAGCAATTGATGTCTGTTCTACTTTTACTAAACTTTTAAAGAAAAAACTCTTTAAAGAAGTTGTTGAATCCAAACATGAGGAAAAGAATACTTTATTTAATGGCATAGATATTTTAAATTTTGAAGAACTAGAAAGATCAAATACTATTTCACAAAACGCTATTGATAGATTACAAGATTTAAATGATTATTTAAGTGAAGATCAGAAAAAAGCATATCGATATATAACAAGTCAACCAGTAACATATTTAACAGAACAGGACGCTTATACTATAGCCTTAAGAATGCCGAAAAAAATTGATCGTTATCAAAGATGGGATTTTGAAAAATGCGTTGAATGGTTTTCATATAATCAAGCTGAAATAAGTAATCCCGCTCATTTTATGAAAATGTTCGCTGAAAAATCTAAACAAAGAAAAGAGCGTAACGATTATGAAGCGAAAGAAGCCTTAACTAATATGGAACATGCACAAAAATATGAAAGCATACTTCCAATTATAGACTGGCTTAATAACAAGAAAATAGATTCCATTCTGCAAAAAATGGGTGTTCTAAGGCCCTAATAAAAAAACATCTAAAACTTAGCCTTGCTCAAAAATAATATAATTAGCAAGGCTATTTGTCATGTATTCTTATAATCCCCAAGCAACGTACTATTTTTCCCAAAAAAGAAATTCAAAACACCTCTCAGATCTTATAATTATTTCTCTTTTTCTAAACTAATCAGCTATGAAATTTCCACTCATATGAAACTGAAATTTCTATCATTTACTCACAAATTAACCTTGTAATTTACTAAGGTAAAATCTTGAATCCCTTGATACATCTAGCCTAGCACCTCTAAAATAGATTCTAATGTTTATAATGATTTTATTTTTTAAACAAGATTTAATAAATACAGTATTCTATCCTAAAAGGGAAACATTATAAGTATGTTCTTTATCATTTTCTGACAGAAGACTCCCTCTTAATTTTTGTGATTATTTGAGGAAATATATCAAATTTACAAAAAGTAGGGAAGCTTGTATGTTTTTACAAGCTTCCCTACTTTTTTTGTATTATTTAAGTTATTTTTTAAATAATTTAGCGAACCATGATTTTTCTTGTTGAGTAGATGCAACTAACTTCTTAGTTTCTTGTATTTCACGAATTACTTCTAATAGCTGTTGATCCCTGTTATTTATTTTCCCATCAATATTCTTGTGTTGTTCATCAATCTTATTCAATAACATATGATTAGTTTGTTCTAAATGATCTATGCGCTGTAAAAGTTCCATGTTCATGGATTTTTGCTCTTGAAAATATATAGAAACCTCTTTCATACTTTCATACATCGTCTGAATAATTGGCTTCGTGATTTCGTCGTCTTCATCGCTCTCTTCTACTACAATATAATCTACATTTTGTTTTAACATCCGTTCTATTATTTCTGGTGGCTCTTGTGCATCTTTCATATTAGCAATTAATTTAAAAAGCTCTAATGCTTCCTGTTCATATCTCAGCGTTCGCCCCTTCGTCCCAGCGACGGTTGGTAAATATGGTTTGAATTGATCCCGCCAGGCCTGAAGTGTTGTCCGTGGCTTCCCAAGCATCCTTGCTATATCTGCAAGGGAATATGTTTTCTTATAAGGTTCTTCCCTATCCATTCCATCGTCCTCCCCTCATCGTCATTTGTTGTTATCGATGTCCGACATGTTGTCATTACATTGTTATTGATTATCATCCATGTCGGTCATGTTGTCATTGTATTGTTATTGACCATCATCCATGTTGGTCATGTTGTCATTACATTGTTGTTGACCATCATCCATGTTGGTCATGTTGTCATTACATTGTTGTTGACCATCATTCATGTCGGTCATGTTGTTGTTTTACTGCTATTCATCATCATTTATGTTCGACATGTCGGCGTCTAACTGTTATGTGTTTAATTCGTTTGAAAGAAGGTATTTCCTTGTTTATTTTGAATTTTTTAAGTGTATAGGTTAATTAAATAATAAGTGTGATTCAAATCGTACTTATTATTTAAAGTGTTCTTATTTTTGATTAAATGTGCTAAATCATAATCAAAAGTAGCACTTAAGTCGTACTTAATGTATAGAGGGGGAATTATAAATGAAAATTGGAAGAAAAGCAGCGGATTTCGGAAATAGTTTTAATAATTTCATGGTTGATGGTTATTATATTGAACTTGCAACGAATGTAGTTAAAATTTCAAAGAAACAAGCTGAGGATTTACTTGTTGATCGTATTTCTAAACCAGAAGATTTACTGGATAGATTACTAATTTCCACTGAAATCGAAGGTGAAGAGTCTTACTATTTAGTTGGGCAATTGGCTGAAGATAATCAGTTAGCAAACTCACATGTAAATAAGATGCACGATAAAATAAATAGTCCTATCCCATACGTATGCTTTTTAGGAGCAATTGCATATTATCATGCCCTTAATGCTGATCAAGAAGATAATGAAATTGAAATTGAACACATGAGTATGATGCTTCCAATTTGGCTTTTAAAACGCGAAGAGAAATTTAGCATTGCCCATAAAAAAATGGAAGAAAGATTTAACGGTGAACATAAAGTTAAAGTGTTAACACCAGGAATGGAGAAAGAACTAACTATTACAGTCCAATCAGCAAAATGTAGAAATGAATCAGAAGTTGCTAGACATTCTTTAAAATATAAAATGGTTTCAAAAGATCAGAATACAAATGTAATTAGTATTGAAAAGCGCTATGAATCTGAGAGATTCGATGACTATGAAGTAGTTTTAACTGACATTGGTGGCGGTTCTACAGATGCTGTGCGATTAGGTAAAGGGCTTACTACACCTAAGCACAGAGATTCTTTCCAAGTTATCGATATTGAGCCATTCTTGGGATACCTAGAACGCTTTAGAAAAGAAAAATTGATTCAATACTTTAAGGATCTAAGAACATTAGAGAAATTTATAGTTAATAAATATAAAGTACAAAAGTATGTACTATCGAATGAAAATACTGGTGAAGAATATGATTTTACAAATGAAATTGTAGAGGCACTGAAAGAATATGCAAGAATTTTAGTTGCTAAAATTCTTGATGTATTCATCCCATCTAGTACGAATACAGTATTGAAATTCATTTATATCGGAGGCGAAGCACCCGTTTTAGAACCATACATCCGTCTCGCTTTATTGAATCATATGTCTGAAATGGCTGCTAAAAACAATCACTTCTTCTTGAACGATATTATTCAAAATAGCGACAAAGAAGTATTTGCTCCAACTTCACGTACAATTAATCTAACTGCATTAGAATTAAAAGTAATTGATGAAATGAAGGGACAGCTAGCTTAAAATAAAAGGACGTGCTGATAATGGCTAAAAATAGAAAAATGGCATTACATGCTGATAATATGCCTGAAGATGTATATAGGATCCTTAATGAAAAAGCTAATAGTAGACAATTAACAGCATTTATTGTTGAACTGGTACAAAATGAAAAATGCTATGAGCAACTACTGCAGAAATTAGATACTGTAGAACAGAGATTAAATCTTTTAGATACAGTCGAAAATAAATTGGATCTTCTACTTACTAATGGATTTGTTCCCGCACAGAGACAGGAAGATTTTAAAACAGAGGAGCCTGTTCTCCAAGAAGGTAAAATTATTGACGCTAAGGAAGTACTTGGTGGTATTTCTGAAGAAGATAACGAAGAGATTGATTTCTAACTTATAAAAAGACCTTTAGGTTCCATCCTGAAGGTCTTTTTGTTTACTTAAATATAGAAATGAAAAAGGCTGAAGCTGCCGTTTTCTGAGCTTTTTTTGCTGCTTTATGAGCTTGGGCTAAATCTTGTTCTAATACCTTAATTTTTCTATTTGATTGAGCCTCTAATGCAGTGATTTTATTTAACTGTTCTTGGTGTTGCATTTCAGCTACATAAAGATTAATTGCCTCTGGTATTGTACTTGCTCTCCTCTGCTTAATCACCTTATTTAAAAACTCTAAAATTTCCAAGTCCTGAAATTCTGTTGGAATATGTGAATTTAACAACACATGATTTAGTTCATTATATTTATCTTGAAGGACCTTCTTTTTATGCGATATTTCATTTAATTTTAATTGATGTGCTGTAGTTCTTCGAATAAACAGTCCAAAAATATAATTTAAGAGTTTTACAAGTATACCTACTACAAATAAAATTAGTGCTAATATAATATATGCTATTACAAATAATATAATATACCCAATAGCATAAAAAACACTTCCTAATAAAGAAGTTGTAGATAAAGTTTGAAAAAAATCTGACCCAAGAACTAAAACAATAAAAATTAAACCAATAATCCCCAAAACTCCCAAAGTCCAATATGAAGGAATAACATTACATGGTTTTTCAGAAGCAACTAAATCAGAATATTCCTTTTCAAGTTCCTTCCGTTCATACACTGCAGTATAAGTTTGTAATAAATCAAACATATCCCGATTCCCCATTTCATTCAAAATTCAAATGTTACAATTTGGATTTCTATATTTTTAAACTTTTAGCTTGTATACTTTTATAAATAAACTCCAAGATTTCAATTTTGAGATTGGATGTGAATGAGTATTGAATGGTATCGTAGGTAGTCTAATTTGATATGAAGATATTCTTAAGAACAAGGGGAGTTCCTGCGTTTAATACATGTTTTTGGCGATAAGCAATTATATCACTTTAACTTAAATCTTGTATGATCCTTATTTTATATATTTATTGTTATACAAGTCTATCTTAGAATACATATTATACTAAATTATGGATAGTGCTACAATTAAATAGTTAGAATCTTTAGTTATAATTTATCTGAAGTGAATTAATATAAATTTTTCTGGGGGAATTAACTTGCCACGAATTAATCTGTGTGTGCCTTACGCTCAGAAGGAAATAGTAAAAGACCTTGGTGGAAAATGGGACATGAAAAATAAGACATGGTACATCTTTGCAAAAACCTACAAAGAAATAGAGCCTTTTTCAAAATGGATTTATACTGCACAATCATCTGAATTTTGGATTATAGAATTACATAGAGCATGCTGGAGATGTGGGAAACAACCTCCTATTTTTGCTTATTGTTTTCCTAACGGATATATTTCATTAGAATTTGAAAATGAAGATGATGAAGACTGTTCATCTTTTGGGGAATCTATTCAATTTTTCACACTATTAACCTATGTAGATTGTATCAGTCTTAATGCATTACAAAATATGAAAGAAATCACAAATAACTATTACCTAGATTCTACAAAGATGGGCGGAGAATATTATTTAAATCATTGCAAACATTGTAATGCAAAATTAGGGGATTTTCCATCTTTTGAGGATAACCCACTGCATACACTAGAAAATAATAAGGATATAAAAATTCATAAATTTTCTGCAGCCATTGAGGTTAGTGCTTGTTATTCCTGGTATGTGTAAAACAAAAAGATACAACGGTGCAATTTTTATAAATAGTTAATCTTTTTTCAAATCCAAAGCTGATTCTATTGTATGTACTAAATATCACCGCTAGAAATCTCTTTACAATATAGAAATTTCCCTATTTCTATAATTAGATATTTCCCTATACTTCTACTTTTTTTATAAAAATGGGGGTTTATGGGGAGCCTTTGAAAATTACTGATTCCATTGTATGTAACACATATCACTGCTATAACTTTCTTTACAATATAGAAATTTCCCTATTTCTATAATTAGATATTTCCCTATGCTTCTACTTTTTTTATAAAAATGGGGGTTTATGGGGAGCCTTTGAAAATTACTGATTCCATTGTATGTAACACATATCACTGCTATAGTCTTCTTTACAATATAGATATATCCCTATTTCTATGATTAGGTATTTCTCTATATCTCTACTTTTGTTATCAGAAATGAAGGTATAAGGAGAGCCTTTGAAAAATTACTGATTCCATTGTACGTACCACTTATCACTACTATAATCTTCCTCGCAATATAGATATATCCCTATTTCTACATTTGGATATTTCCCTATATCTTTACTTTTATTATTAGAAATGGTGGTATAGGAGGAGTCTTTCAACAAATTACTGATTCTATTTTATGTAACACATATCACTATTATAATCCCTCGTGAAATATAGATATATCCCTATTTCTATAATTGGATATTTCCCTATATCTTTACTTTTATTATTAGAAATGGTGGTATAGGAGGAGTCTTTCAACAAATTACTGATTCTATTTTATGTAACACATATCACTATTATAATCCCTCGTGAAATATAGATATATCCCTATTTCTATAATTGGATATTTCCCTATATCTTTACTTTTATTATTAGAAATGGTGGTATAGGAGGAGTCTTTCAACAAATTACTGATTCTATTTTATGTAACACATATCACTATTATAATCTCCCGCGTAATATAGATATATCCCCTATTTCTATAATTGGATATTCCCCTATATCTCTACTTTTGTTATCAGAAATGGAGGCATAGGGGGAGCTTTTGAAAAAATAATGATTCTATTGTATGTACCACATATCACCATTATAATCCCTCTCCAAATATAGATATATTCCTATTTCTATATTCGGATATTTTCCTACGCCTCTACTTTTATCGTTTTCTGACAGAAGACTCCTTCCTCAAAAATGTGAAGGTGTGAAACACCAATTTTAGGTGGGAGATGAATGTCAGTAGGTAAGCCTACGTTTTTTGTATACTGTAGATATACTATAAAAAAGTGAGGTGCAACCTATGTTAGTAAATAAAGCATATAAATTTCGTATCTACCCAAATAAGAAACAAGAAATATTAATTGCTAAAACGATTGGTTGCAGTCGCTTTGTATTTAACCATTTTCTTGCTCTTTGGAATGATACGTATAAAGAAGCTGGAAAAGGATTAACCTATCCTTCTTGCTCTGCCGAGCTTACGCAATTAAAAAAACGACAAGATACGCTTTGGTTAAAAGAAGTAGATAGTACCGCTCTTCAATCCTCATTAAAAAACCTCGCAGATGCTTTTTCACGTTTTTTCAAGAAACAAAATGTACGAATCATAATATCGCCATTGTAGGTCATACAATAAAGTTACCGAAGCTCGGTTTCGTTAGATTTGCCAAAAGTCGTGAAGTGTCAGGACGTATCCTAAATGCCACGATTAGACGAAATCCAAGCGGTAGACACTTTGTGTCTATTCTTACAGAAACAGAAGTGCAACCAGTAGAAAAAACAGGTTCTTCTGTTGGTATCGATGTGGGGTTAAAAGATTATGCCATTCTTTCAGATGGCATAACATACAATAACCCTAAATTCTTCCGTACATTAGAAGAAAAGTTAGCGAAAGCACAGCGTATCCTTTCTAGAAGAACAAAAGGTTCTTCGAACTGGAATAAACAACGTGTGAAAGTTGCACGAATCCATGAACATATTGCAAATGCAAGAGCTGATTACTTACATAAACTTTCTACTGAAATCATCAAAAACCACGATGTTATCCGTATGGAAGACTTACAAGTCCGTAATATGCTCAAAAATAGAAAGCTTGCAAAAGCGATTGGTGAAGTATCTTGGTCACAATTTCGAACGATGTTGGAATATAAAGCGAAATGGTATGGCAAAAAAGTTGTTATGGTATCTAAAACATTTGCTTCTAGTCAATTATGCTCCAATTGTGAATACAAAAACAAAGACGTTAAAAATCTAACCATTCGTGAGTGGGATTGCCCTTCTTGTGGCGCACATCACGATAGACATCGAAACGCAGCGCTCAATCTTAAAAACGAAGCAATTCGTCTCTTAACCGTAGGAACTACGGGGATAGCCTAATGAATTAGAAACCGTTAGGTTTCTGTACTTAGGAATCTCCCACTTCAAACAGTCCTCGAGGATGTTAAGTGGGGAGTAGTTCAATATAGAAATGATGATATAGGGGGGCGCTCTTGAAAACTACTGATCCCATTGTATGTACCACTTATCATAACTATAATCCTCCTTTCAATATAGAAATATCCCTATTTCTATACCTCTGCCATCAAGTTACACTTATACAACATTAATTATAGGAATGGGTGTTTCTTTTTTAAAAAGCCTCCAAAACAAAAATTTTATACAGCTCACCTGGTAATATCAATTCTTTCGTTTTGGGGTATTTGCTTTTCTTAGCTTGATGAGCATGGGATATGGGGATATAAGGACTTTTTCAAAAAATGAATGGAGTGGTAGAAATGACAGATTCTATTGCATGTACCACATATCACTGCTATAATCTTCTTTATAACATAGAAATATCCCTATTTCTATAATTAGATATTTCCCTATTTTTCTAATCTTTTCACTAAGATATAGAAATAGGGATATAGGGAAATATTCCAGAAAATAAATGGAGTGGTATAAATGGCTATTACAATTACTGTTGGGAATTACAAAGGGGGCGTTGGTAAAACCACTAATGCTGTATTAAACTCTTATGAATTCGCAAAAAAGGGGAAACGAACTTTACTCGTTGACCTTGATCCACAGAGTAATGCAACAAAATCTCTTATGTTAACAAAATCTATCCTTAATCCTGACGAAAAGGTAACTTTAACTAAAACATTGATGAAAGGAATTCAAGAGGGGAATTTAGATGGATTAGAAGTTGAAATAATGGAAAATTTACATTTAATTCCTTCTTATGTTGATTTTCAAGATTTCGCAAAATTTCTATATAAATCGTGTTCTTCGGAAGAAGAAGAAGATTTCTACTTTAAGGAATTACTTGAGAAAATAAAACATAAATACGATTACATATTTATCGATGTTCCACCTATGTCAATTGAAGTTACAAAAAATGCAGTTGTAGCTTCTGATTATGTTCTTATAACTCTACAAACACAAGAACGTTCTCTTACAGGTGCAGAAAACTACATTAACCAACTAATAAAATTAAAAGAGCAATATAATCTTGATATTGAAGTTGTAGGTATTCTTCCAGTGCTATTAAAAAATAATGGTAAAGTGGATGAATACATTATGGAAAATGCTCGTGAAATTTTTGGTGAAGAAAACCTATTTAAAAATATCGTTCCACAGATGGAACGTATTAAAAGGTTTGATGTTAACGGTATTACTGAAAATGATAGACACGATTTAAATGTAATAGAACTATACGAAAAAATTAGTGATGAATTATTATCTCGTATTAATGTTTTTGAAAGTATGAAGGTTGGTGTATAACATGGTAAGAACTCCTGGATTATTAGGCAGAAAAAAGAGCAATTTTGACCCAATAGATCCTTATATCCCAAACGAGGATTCAGTTGTAACAAAAAGTGGCGAAGATACTCCTACTTTTCCTCCTAAAAATGAACAAGAACAAGTAAATCAGCAGGAACAAAAGACGGAGCAAACACCAGAGAAAAAGAAATTTAAAAACCAACAAGGTAGTATTAAAATTTCTAGTCAATCTAAGGAAGAGCTTGGAGCACTAATGAAACTTACTAATACAAAATATGCTCATGAAATAATAGATTTACTTATACATCATTATGTAGAAAATCAATTAACTCCCGAACAAAAAAGGAAATTTAAATTATTAACAGAGATTTAGAAATATAGAAATATCCCTACGTAGAAATAGGGATATTTCTATATTTTTTTGATTTTTAAAAATAGCCTCACCAGAACTTCCTCCACAACCTTTCCTTCTCTCACCCCACTGCAACATCCTTATGTAAATTGATAATAAAGTTATTTAACTTCGATATAAAAATATAAGAGCCTTGCTATATTTTTTTATAGTAAGTCCCTTTAAAGTTGTTTAATTCATGTTGAACTAAAGTACCCGTTACTCTATTTAGTTAGATAAGTAATTTATTAGAAAAATTATCAATTGCCTGAATAGCTAATTCCAACGCTTTTATCTATTCAAGATCAGAAATATCCCTATTTCTATATATCCCTGATATTTTTTTAAAAAAATAGCGAAGATACTCCTGTTTCTTCACCTGAAAACGAGTAAAGACAAGTGAATGTATGGAATTTAAAAACCAATAGGGCGGTTTTAAAACTTCTAGCCAATCTCATGACTCATGAAGAGCTTGGAACACTAATGAAGCTCACTATTAAGAAATATACTCATGAAATAATAGATTTACTTATACATTATTATGTAGAAAATCAATTAACTCCCGAACAGAAAAGGAAATTTAAATTATTAACAGAGATTTAGAAATATAGAAATATCCCTACGTATAAATAGGGATATTTCTATATTTTTGCAGTTAAAATAATATCATTACCAGAACTTCTTCCACGACTTTCTCTTCCCTCTCATCACCGCAATTCCCTTATGATATTCCCTCATCAATCGCTTTGTCACTTAAGCTAACTATTTAATATCTTCTTTGTACTTGGCTACATTAACACACCATTACTTTTGAGCTAGTAGCGTCATTCTTTTTATTTCTTCAAATGTAGCTTCGAAATACTGTTTGTTCAAATTGATACTAATAACCTTGATAAATTAAATAAAGAAATGAAGGTATAGGAGAGGGCTTTGGATAAGTTACTGGAATAATATACATTACTGTTTCTATTTTATATACCATATAACACTACTATAATCTCCTTCTTAATATAGAAATATCCCTATTTCTATAAGTGGATATTTCTATATCCCGTTGCTTTTGTTACAGAAATGAAGGTATAGGAGGGGCCTTTTGAAAAGTTACTGGAATAATATACATTACTGTTTCTATTTTATATACCATATATCACTCTATAATCTCCTTCTTAATATAGAAATATCCCTATTTCTATAAGTGGATATTTCTATATCCCGTTGCTTTTGTTACAGAAATGAAGGTATAGGAGGGGCCTTTTGAAAAGTTACTGGAATAATATACATTACTGTTTCTATTTTATATACCATATATCACTCTATAATCTCCTTCTTAATATAGAAATATCCCTATTTCTATATCCCGTTGCTTTTGTTATAGAAATAAAGGTATAGGAGAGAGCTTTGGATAAGTTACTGGAATAATATACATTACTGTTTCTATTGCATATATTACATAACACTACTATAATCTCCTTTTAAATATAGAAATATCCCTGTTTCTAAATAGGGATATTTCTATATTTATTAGTATATTTTAAAACAGGCAAATTCAATAACTACATTAAAAAGAGTCCTATTTCTAGGACTCTTTTTAATACTAATTTTTAGCTTTAACTTACATTTTATCGATGATCATTTGTCTTTTATACCATTGATTTAATTTGCTTCTCGCCGTACTAGAGAGACGTTTTGTTTTTTTATTATAGAATCTAGAAAGAGTAGGCTGCGATATACCTATCTCTATTGAAAGTTCTCGCATAGTTATATTCTTTTTCATATGCATAAACTCTATTTTCTCTCTGATTACTTGTTCATTTTCATTCGTATCTAATGGTTTTTCTACAATTTTTATTTGCTGACTTTCCTCATGTATTGTATCAATTGTTTTCTTTTTCGCTAAGTTTTCCATTGAACTAATTAATTCTTTGGGTGGCAATATTACTATTCCTAACTGTGAATAATAGTTTTTAAACCAATTCTTCTTTGTCAGTTTTTCTTCTTCTAAACCATTATGATATTCCCAATGAGAAATTACTTCTTCTTTTTCTAAATCAATAAGCACATTTTCTAATTGTTCGCGGATACGGTTAGGTTTTTGTTTCTGGTTTATACCCATAACTGCTAACAAACCTTTATCTCCACCTATAGAATAAGGTCTTTGTAAGCTAGAAAACATTTGACGTATTCTCCATTGCCATGTCAAATATCGAATTAATCTTTTATGATATTTGTGTCTATAACTATTATATTCAAGTGCCTTTTTTGATAATAATGCGGTAGTACTATTAGATCCATATAGATATCCGGATAAGAAACTTCCCGGTTTGATTCGGCACGATTCTATCCCCATGTATTCGTTTGTGTTTTTATCTCTCCATAGAACTACGGAATCTAATACAAATAGTCTTTTAATTACCTCGCGTTTTACTTCATAATGCTTACCTGTTTCAGCGCGATCATTTAATACGACTACTTCATTGTCATCATTTAGATATATAAAAATACTCGCTAGGGCCGCAATCCGCTTCGCTACCTTAATTTTATCTTCCACTCTATAATATTCGACACCATTTGCCTTAGCTTTTGAAATACTGCACATTTCTAAAACTTGTTCATATGAAAAATCAATAAATTCATCCGGCGATTTTGCTTCATTCAACCATTGAATTGTGATGGTATCTAAACAATCTGCAGTTAAATCATCCATATTACTCATTACGCCGTCTACTAAAGTATTCCATCTTGCTGTCTCTTCAATATTCGTTAACTTTAGATCTTCATCTTTATGAGAGGAAAGCTGTGCCACTCCATTACTATCCTTTGTTTCAATAGGATAAGATTTTAACCGTGTGTTTTCATCTTCTTCAAATTGATTTTTAGCTATTCCATCTCTTAACTTATAATAGACCGCGGAGTTATTTACTTCTAAATAGTTTTCATTCAATATGTTCGCATCTGATTCACTTGTTGCTGTATGCACTATAGTGCTAGCTGTCTGATTTTCACGAAACTCTTGTTCAATAAAGACACCTATTTTCTCATGAATAATTAATCTGTAAGTATCTATATTTTTAAATATATCTAGAGAAGAAACACCTTTTCTTTGTTGTTGCTCTAGCCACTGTACAAGCATTGAAAATGATGGAGAAAGGTATTCTGAAGTCACAATTTTACTTTTATCTGCTTCAACCTCAACATAATAGGAAACCCATTTATGCCACAATTGCTCATCTTGTTTATACAGTGGTTCTGTTATTGATAGTGCATCTCTAAACAATTGTAGAACGTCTTCCATATAAATTCGGCTCCTTATATACATTTAGTTATTATTGATCTTAATTTGAAAATAATTAGCTATATGATGTTCCTTTTTATAAAACTAGAAATAAATTCGGAATATTTCATTCTTTCATTTCACTGTTAACATGGTAAGGGCTCTATTTTGCATACTTATAGCCCTCTCTGTAACTGATTATACAAGACTCAATCAATTTGTAAAATCCAAATAGCAATTATACAAGTACTTATACAATAACCTATCTTTCATTCATTAACTCTTTTTCTATTAGATTTACAGTACTATTATTCATATTTATCTCCCTAAAGTTCCTCTTACATTTAACAGAGAAGTAAAAGCCAAAAATGTAAAGATGAAAATATATATGTTACTTCGAATACCCCAAATTCATCAAAAATGAAAATTTATAGTCATATCATTCCCCTTTCCATCAAAACATGAAACAAAAATGACATTATGTAACTCTTTTTACTAACTCGAAATTTTTTTCTAAAAGTGCTTAAAGCTTGATATATAAGCGTTTCTATTACAGCTATACTATTAGTTATGAAAATTTATAGCTATATGATGTCCCTTTTATTTTAGATGAAAACCCCATAAACCTTTTTATATTAAGGCTTTACACGTTTATAACCCTATTTTCACGTATTTATGCAACATGAAAATCGATAGCTGTATGATGTCCCTTTTTTTAACCAAACATGAAAACCCACCTAGCCACTTCATGTTCCTTTTATAATTGTAAAATTACAGATAAAGCCCATTAACATCACTGTTTAAAGGGTTTCATCTGTTTAATTCACAATTATAAACATGAAAATTCATAGCCATATCATGTCCCTTTTAATTTTTTAAAAATCGATATAACTGTTGATTTAATCATGTTTACAAGGTTTTTTTGCTATTTTCCTTCTTTTCTACCAATATGAAAATTCATAGCCACATCATGTCCATAAAAAAAATTTCAAGAATCCTGAAACCCCTTGATACACAAGGGATTAAAGGGCGTTTCATCTTTTTATTTTTTCTCTTAAAGGGACGCATTTCAACAAACTTCGATTTGGTATAATCAAAATTGGTATATTTTATAGTGTTTTGGCATTTATTTCTGAATTTATAGGTAGGAGGTGAAAGAGATGGGAAAATCATTTATTATTCGTAATCAACGTAGTCTAAATGGACAATCTACAAATGCAGTTTTAGTAACACTGAAGTCTTGGCAAAAACTTGTTGAAACTTTCGAAGAGAAATACTACAGCTATAAAGATACATACCTTGAAGATATTGTTGATCATATGACATATGAGGAGCGTATTGCCGATGTGGATGGCTTCGTAGCACAGGCTAAACCATCTTTTTCACGTCGTACACTATCTGCTATTTCGGAAACAATGGGAAGAAAGCATAAATTATATGGCATTACAAACGCAGATTTGGAAGTCTTCTTATATCTACATAAAAAATGTTACACGAATGGAGTCATTCCAAATGTAACAATACATATGATGTGGGAAGATTATAAACTATATAAAGAAGAATTTGCTTACATACAGCATTCTCAATTCTATATTGCATTAAAGAAATTAAGTATACATAAGATTATTACGATTGAAAATGAATTAGATGGTCGATATACAATTAAATTAACTCATTTTATGAATGAAGAAACTGAAAAGGCCAATGCATATGTTTATATTAGCCCAGTGGTATTTACGAAAGCTTTCTTTGAGCTATCAGTTGCATCTAAGAAGCTATTCTTAGATATTGCTATGCAACAGCACAGTGAAACTACATTAAAACGTTCCTTAGACAAACAAGATGAAAGAGGGAATAAAACTCATTTTGGTGGGATGTACCGCTTTTTACATAAAAAATATCCACATCAAATCCGCGCAGTTATGACAGAATTAACAACTGCATTATCATGTACAGGGACTCCGCTATTCAAAATTTGTAAATTACAAAAAGGGGTTAAGAATAAAAAAAGATATACGACTCTATATCTATCCTTACATACGGATTTCTTATGTACAAAAGAAACAGGAGAAGTACAGTATCGCAATCCATTCACACCAAGGCTTACTTATGCTCGTAAAGCTCGTTTTATCGAATCCGTGCTACAAGAGATGAATATTGGTGAGTTTACACAAGAGATGAACAAATTTATTCATGTATTTAAATATACATGCCATCGACAAATTCGAAGCGTAATTCATAGCTTACGTGACATGATAGATCGTAATGAAGAATATCCAAGCAAGTTGGTATATACACTGAAGAAATTACTAAATCAAACATCACAATATCAAATTCTTGATACAGCGGCTAAAGAAGGTATTTATCCTCTTATTACACAACGTGTTCCAAAAGAACAAAAAGAACAGGCTGTATTTGATTTCGGATTACATTTCTCTATGTACTCTCTTCGAAACATCAAAAAACTGTTCCGCAAAACGTATGAGTTACTAAACTACAAATTTGCTGTACCTGTTACAGAGGAATCGTATCACCGCAACTATCTAAAGTATCAAGAAGAAACGTTGTTTAGAAAGTACGCCTATGAACAAGGTACAAACCTAAACGCTTATATGGCTTTAGAAATAGAAATACGTGAACTCTTAAAGGCAAGAGGACATAAAGAGCGCTTTATTCCTAGTGATGTTCGGGAATTGTTCATTGAAAAGATAGATAGATTACCGAAAGAAAAGCTTCGCGTTATTGAAGTACCAGATAACTTTAATTTAATTACATTTATGCGTGCCTTTGAACAGTTAATACGCGCTGGTATCCCAGTAACAACAGCTGAGCAAGTACTCACAGTAATGCAAACGAACTAATCATAATCAGCTCTCTATTTTTGAAAAAAATTCAAGATAGAGGGCTATTCGTGTTGATACGTTTATTTAAAAGACTATTACTCATTCTTCGCAATAAGTAAATTTACTCGATTCTATTTATATTAGAGTCTTTTTTTATGCAACCATATACAAAAATAGTATGGCACTCATCTAAATTTCCACATATACTTTCATATAAACACGTTATGAGCTGTCTAAATACATTCAAATATCTACAAGAAATCATAAGAAAAAAATTAAATTTCGTGGATAAGTAGATAAATAACACATAATGTGAGTAATTTAGTGCAATTATCATTGATATAAATAGCTTAAACCCCTTTATCTATCAAAAATCATCAATATTAATGTGAGTTATGTGGTAGATTTGGATAATGTTGATTAATTAACACATAATGTGAATCATTTGTGGGTAAATACAATAAGATTGTGGAGATTCAGTGAATTCATATGAAATTTTACGATTGAATAAATATGTTTAACAATGTATCAATTTGTTTCATTTTTTATGTAGGAATACTAAATTTCATTTATGATTATTTGTAGATTTTAGATCATAGTTTTGCCTGATTTTCCGTTGTAAGATTCTACTATTTATGATTTTTTACGCTATGAGATGTTAAAAAGCTTTGTTACAGTAAGGATATACGTATATTTACCCGTCCTATATAAGTTTTATCTTTATATTTTAAATATATATAAGATATATATTTAAATAAGATTTTATTAACTTCCATTTAGCTTTGAAATTAGTTTTTATAAATTGTTCTACGATATAATATATTTTTGTAATTTCCAAAGTGACATTATTTGAGTTTTGAAGCCTATTTATAATTAGATATTACTGTAAAGTGATTTCTAATTATAAATTGAGCATCTAATGCATTATTCAATATTCAGGTTCTGGTGCAAATATATGAAGAAGAACATAGATGATAGTAGATTCTTAACGGAATCGTATTTTATGCTATAAGTCCAAACACTCGGTGGATGAACTCTTTCTGATTTTAGACAGACTGGTTCTGTAAATCAATTTGTCCCTTTTTTATCATATGCATAGCTTCCACACCACTCACTATAGAAGTTGCTGTTTTATACGACTTAAATCCCAACATAGAAAGCACACGTTTCTTGATAAAACGATGATCTTGTTCCACTATATTATTAAGATATCTAACTTGCCTTAGTTGTATGCATTCAAGCATATGGTTCTCCTCTTTCAATTCTTGCATCGCTACAGGATAGCCAGGGTCTTATCTACCGTTATCACACGGGGTTTAGAAACATACGAAAAAGCGCTTGGCTGCTTGTTTATCTCTTGATTTACTTAGATAAAAATCAATGGTGTTCCCTTCGGAATCTACAGCACAATATAAATACATCCATTGACCTTTTACTTTGATATAGGTTTCATCGACTCTCCATGAGTCATTTGTTGATTTAAGATGATATCGTACTTTCTCTTCTAATTGAGGCCCATATTGATGAACTCAGCGCATAATTGTTGTATGAGCGATTGATAAACCTCATTCTTCCATCATTTCCACCAGGTTACGGAAGCTCAAATTGTACCGTAGGTACCACCTTACTGTTAATAAGATTAGTTCAGGCTGATAATGTTTCCACTTGAATAAGTTTTGTTTTTCCATACTGATCACATCCTTTTTAGAGTACTAGTATCAGTATGTCCAAATTTCAGAGATTAATTACATAAGTCTTATAGTTTTTGCACCAGAACCGACAGACTTGTCCAGTAAAACAAGTTGTCCTTTTTTCATCATATGCATGGCTTCAACACCACTCAATATAGAAATTGCTGTTTTAAACGACTTTAACCCTAACATAGAACGAACTCGCCTTTTAATAAACCGGTGGTCTTGTTCCACTATATTATTGAGATATTTAGCTTGCCTTAGTTGCATGCCTTCAGGCATATGTTTCTCTTCTTTCAACTCTTGAATCGCTACAGGATAAGCAGGGTTCTTATCTACTGTTATCACGCGAGGTTTAGAAACATACGAAAAAGCCAAGGCTTTCTTGAAAAAACGCTTGGCTGCTTGTTTATCTCTTGATTTACTTAGATAAAAATCAATTGTATAACCCTCTGAATCAACTGCACGATATAAATACATCCATTGACCTTTTACTTGAATATAGGTTTCATCGACTCTCCACGAGTCATTTGTTGATTTAAGATGATGTCGTACTTTCTCTTCTAATTGAGGTCCATATTGATGAACCCAGCGCATAATTGTTGTGTGAGCAATTGATAATCCTCTTTCCTCCATCATTTCCACCAGGTTACGGAAGCTCAAATTGTACCGTAGGTACCACCTTACTGTTAATAAGATGAGTTCAGGCTGATAATGCTTCCATTTAAATAAATTTTCTTTTTCCATACTGATCACGCACCTTTTTTAGAGTCATACTATCAGTATGTCCAAGTTTAGGAGATTACTTGCAAGAGTCTTGCGATTTTTGCACCAGAACCTGTGCCAGAATCCCTTATATATCAACACATTTCATGTTCCTAAAACATATAAACAATTATTATGTAAAACAATCAAACATAGAATAGTATGTTGTATATACTTATTAATAAATTTTAAAGTCCTATTTGTAATAAACATAGATCTAATGAACAAAAAAGACAAGAGTGAAACACCCTTGTCTTTTTTTATTATAGTCATAAAGAAATGGCTACAATATACCCACTAAAAATATAACATAATGAGTTACTTTATAAAATGATTTCAAACCTCTGCTACAGAGTAAACGTAAAGCAACTTCAAAATTAACTTTTATTTATATTTTGGAGTCGCTTTACGTTTACGTTATTGTTTTAATTAGTCTCCTGTTTTAAAGGTCTAAATGCAAATGCACCTGAAATGATTTGTAAAACCACTGGAAGGAATAAAATAAAAAAACCTAAAAACAATGAAATTATACTTAATACAATCATGCAAATACCATAAGCTATATTATTTATTTTGTTAACACAACAAGCTAATACTAATAGGCCTATTTGAATAATTAAGGCGATGCTAGAAGTAATGATAATATATTCTGCAATACCTCCAGAACTAGTATTAGAACTTGTGTAGGAAATACAACCAATTACAATAAATAAAGAAAGTAAGAGTCCTAAGATTCCTCCGATTAAGCCAATTACAAATTCTACAGTTCGTTTCAAATTAAAATACCACCCTTCAAAAATATTATTTAAATTAGCCCTTATATATTTACCATGATTTTGGAATTGCTAAATATTTTATTTAGATTCTTGTTTTAAAGGTCGAAACGCAAATCCGCCAGAAATAATTTGAAGAATTACTGGAATAAATAAAAGGAATAATGACATAACCAATGTTACTAATGGGAGTAATATCATACAAAGTCCGTAGACTATATTGTTAACCTTATTTACTGAACATGCTAAAACTAACAGCCCTATTTGAATAATTAATAAAATAGAGTAATAAGTCAAAGCTTTATAATCAATATCACCATCCAAAACGGTAATAGCTATCATCGATATAATAAGAGAACCTATAACCCCCAAAATACCACCAATTAAACCCAGTATAAATTCAGGTGTTCTTTTCATTTCTAATACCTCCCTAACTATTAATATATTATGTATTTAACGTCCCTTTATCTATATTATCAAATGTAATTTGGAAAAACTATGCATAAATGTATTGGGTTTAATATTAGATGTAGTTTTGTTTCACAATAAAAACACCCCTTTAGATAAACAGATCCAAGGGGGCAAAACGTTGCGTCTTTCTTATAAACATCGTGACTTTATTTAAAAGCAACAATTGAAACATATTTCGTTGCTTAATAAATAAAAAAGGGAGTTATAGTCATTAGATGTCCTAGCAAATTGTCACAATAAGCTATTTTCATTTCGTAATCTGGATTTTCAACGTTTTAAAAGGGTTCTTTTTCCATGAAAGAACCTTTTTTATTTGTCTTTTTTTAGGTACAAATTCAAAAAGCTGTATTGCAAACATACGTATTTAAGGAAGCTGGAATTTTATATGGATGGTGAGAAAAAATGGACCATTATCAAATGTTGTATACTACCCCTTATTTATATTCTTCAAGCACTCTGAAAGAAATGTACAAAAGCACCAAAAAGGAAATTGACATTTGCGCCATACAAGAGCATATGCTACGTCACGAAGTATACCTGGCCCAACAATATCGAGGTTACTATTATTTAAGTCAAAAAATTGAAGACGATCTATATGGCGATGAACAGGCATTGTCATGGAATGAGCTACTGGATGATTATCAACTTTATAGAGATCGTAAGGGGAATTTATCTATCAAACCGAAAGGATGAGATAAACATGACAATCATTGGAGAGCTAGGGATTGTATATGGCGTGACCGGAGCTTCAGTTTTAGGAATAAAATTGTTGAAGAAGAAAGGTCTTTATCTTCCAGGTTGGTTGCTACGTGCGGGTCTTAAATGCTTGTTGATTGGGAGTGTTTGGTACGTTCTAATGGATATACTAGATGTGTTTCTAGGTTAGTATTACACCTGGTAGTTGAAAGTGATTATAATAGCGCATCTTAAACCGCTTTTTCTAAGCTTCCATACAGGCTCAACTACCTTAAGGAGGTATGGAGGGAATGTTGTCACTTTTATTAATTCCAGCAACCTTTATAACTGTAGCTTATTTTTATCAAAGTAACGGAATGAGTGATAAGAAAAAAATTGCAACGTTTTTTGAAATTGCAAAGATATGTGTTCAACATAAAGGTGAATTACAATACCCCATTTTTATAAAAGAAATTAAAGATGATATAAGTATGAATTATGTTTACAAGTTACCACTTGGTGTACCTAGTCAACTTATCCAAAAGTTATCGGAAGTATTAGAAGAAGGCCTATATAAACCTGTTAAAATATCGTTCCATCAAAGAGAGCTTCATATTCGCGTATTTAAGCAACAGATACCTGAAATGTGGAATTGGTCTAAGGATCTATTAAAAGAGCATACATGGAGAGTTATGATGGGGAAAGCGTTAGATAAACATGTGTATCATGATTTCGAGAAAACACCGCATATGTGCGTGTCGGGTATGACACGGTTTGGAAAGACAGTATTTCTAAAAAATGTGATGACGAGTTTGATTTTACAACAATCTCAACATGTAAGTTTTTTTATTATTGACTTGAAGGAAGGATTAGAATTTAGCCCCTACAAGAATTTGTCCCAAGTAATAGAAATAGCTGAAAATCCGGAACAGGCGTTAGAAATGTTGGCTAAAGTACGTGAGAAAATGGTTAAACAAATTGAAGTAATGAAGAAGTCCTACTTTACTAATATCATAGATACATCCATAAAAGAGCGATGTTTCATCATAGTAGATGAAGGAGCAAATCTTTGTCCCACACAAGGATTACCTAAAAAACAACGTGATGTATTATTTTTGTGCCAGGAGATGTTATCTGAAATCGCAAGAATCGGAGGTGGTTTAGGATTCCGGCTCATATTTTGTACGCAATATCCTACTTCTGATACATTACCAAGACAAATTAAACAAAATGCTGATGCGAAAATAGGCTTTCGATTACCAACAGCGGTCGCTTCACAAGTTGCTTTAGATGAACCAGGGCTAGAGGATTTACCTTCCCTTCCAGGAAGGGCATTGTTTAAAACGGATCGTACAGAAGAAATCCAAGTACCTTATTTGGAGGATAAAGATATGTGGAGTCTATTGAAGAAATACAAGGTGGTGAAACAAAATGAGGCATCAAACACTCAAACAGAAAACGAGACAAATCGAGATTTTATCCACTTTGAGTAAACTAGATTTTGCAACTAGGAGGCAATTACAAGCCATCCACTGTCTAGGAAGCATTCGAAATGCAAATCGTGTATTAAAGGATATGCATCCGTACTGTCATATTACAAAAATGGCTCGTGAACACGTATATTATTTAAATAAAAAGGGACGGGATTTATTAGGCATTACAAAAGAAGTAAAGAAAAGTAGTCAATTACAGCACATATTAATGCGAAACGAAAGCTGGATGTGGCTTGGATTTCCAGAATGGAAAACAGAAAGACCTATCGAGTTTTCAATCAATGGTCAGCGGTATCAGATTATTCCTGACGCAACGTATTTTGAGGATAATGTTCCCCATTTTGTTGAAATAGATCGTATGCAACATATGAAGGCAAACGAACATAAAATACAGTTATATGGCCATATAACAGATATCTACAAAAGACAGAATGCTATTGTTCCAGTAATTATCTTTTTCACATTATCAGACTATCGGCAATCCAAATTAGAACAATATGCTATAAAGCAAAATGTATTTATGAGAACATTTGTGATGGAAGATGTTTTTAGTTAATTCACGCCCAAAAATCAGTAGAATCTACACTTTTTCCGGTTAAGTTCCTTAAAGCTTTTATAATGCGATTTGAATTCTTAGTTGTCGGTGATACGCTGTCCAAACTACACAATCGACTGACAGTAGAACGAGTTACACCACTTTTTGAAGAGAGTTCTTCTTGTGTAATTTTGTGTCTATCTAAAAAGCGCCCTAAAGCTGATCTAGGTTTAGAATACCAATTCATCAAATTCACTTCCTTATGTGTTTTACTTACAGTTTGTCCAATAATCCCATTTTTTAAAAGTCACTAAAAATAGGAATTTTATTAATAGTTGAGCATAATATTGAATAAGAAATAAAAATAAAAAAATATGTAATAATTTTGTGGAATCTAGCATTCATATAAGTAGCTACAAGTTGCTGATACACTATTCTAATGGCAACTTGTTGCAAAGGGTATTCCTATAAAATTAAAAGCTTAAATCCATTGGTACATAAGGGTTTAGGCTTTTTTAATTTATGAAGTAATGAAACCAAGTTTAATAATTTAAGAGATATTATATTGTTCGGTGGTCGAATATTGAAGAATCATATATATAATTTCACGTACCATATCGATAATAAAAAAATATTTTCTAAATGGTTGTATAAAGCAAAACAATGGGTTTATAATAAGAACAAATGTTCTATTTTGGAGGATAAAACGATGTTTGACTATTCAAAATGCATGAGTCGAATGATTCTCTGCATAGACCTTTGTTCATTTTTTGCCAGTTGCGCGTGTGTCATGAGGGGATTAGATCCATTAAAAGTGAAATTAGCTGTTGTTGGAGACGTAAATCGAAATGGATCTATTGTGTTGGCTGCCACTCCTGAACTGAAAAAATTAGGGATTTCTACAGCAACCAGATTATACGAAATCCCAAAAGATCCGAACATTATTATTGTGAATGCAACAATGAGAAGATTTGTTGAAATTTCAAATCAAATTACAGAAATTTATACAAAGTATGTAGCGTTAGAGGATCTACACGTGTACTCAATAGATGAATGCTTTCTAGATATGCAACAAACAGCGCACCTTTTCGGACGTGATCCAATTGTAATTGCTAAAAGAATTCAAAAAGAGATATATGATACAACGGGTATAACTGCATCTATTGGAATTGCACCTAACCTATTTCTCTCGAAGGTTGCTCTAGATGTGGAAAGTAAACATTCAAAATCAAGGATTGTTATGTGGTCATACGAGGATGTTTCGAAAAAATTATGGGAAATCAAGCCTCTACACAAAGTATGGGGAATCGGAACGGCTACTGAAGAGGCATTACACGGCATGGGGCTATTTTCCTTAAAGGATGTTGCAAAAACGCCTAAAGAGCATTTAATTAAGCGGTTTGGCAAAGTAAAAGGGGAAGAGTTATATTGCTTCTCATATGGTATTGATGAGAGCCGGATTGCAAATAAATACATTCCTAAAAGTACCTCTATAACAAAAGGACAAATCTTGTTAGAGGATTGTTTCAACCCAACTAAATTAAAATTACTCCTTCTAGAACAAATTGAAGAAACCTGTTTTCGCTTACGATCTATAGATAAATGCTGTCGTACGGTTGAGCTTTCTATAGGCTATAGCAAATACATAGGTGGAGGATTTAAACGAGCGATTACATTAGACCAACCAACATGCTTAACAGAAGATGTGTATGAGGCTTCTTTGCAACTATTAAGAAGATTTCATTCTGGTCATCCGGTGCGCCAAATACATATTACACTGAAAAATTTGACCAGGGATGATGCAATTCAAATGTCATTGTTTGAAGATACTTCTCAAAAAGATACTAAAAGGAAATTAGCAAAAACAATGGATAGTATACGGCATAAGCATGGTGAAAATTCAATTATGAGAGGTATTAGTTACATTAAAGGTGCTACACAAAGGGAAAGAAACGGAAAAATAGGTGGGCATAAAGCATAAGGAGGAATACAGATCATGATTGATGATAGAGGTATGATGCGATGGGCTCCGTTTTCAGCAATAAAAGAGCAATTTGAAGGGCTGAATGAATTATACGATAAGCAAAATGAAGTACCGATTCCTATTTTAGATGAACAAAAATTAGAGCTTATAAATGATATTGTGTGTTGTGCAATTGCTGAAAATAAGCAAGTAAGCATTTTCTATCATAAACAGAAAAAAATACAATTGGAAATAGGGTATATTCATTATTATGATACATCTCGAAATGAGTTAAGAGTTATTGATAAGCATGATAAAGTGCTATGCATTAACATCAATTATATTACAGATATAAAATATACATAAATTGAAAAAATAGGATAGGTAGTTATATTGAAACGAACAGGTAAAGATGTAATTGGGCTGATTGGTGCACTACTAGGATTTCTATGTTCATTAGTCATTTTGTTTCTAGGGAGATTAGCTGAAGAAATGGGACGGTTAGAAGGAGCTGAAAAAGGCCTTACTATTGGCTGTATGGGAGCATTTTTTTCTATTTTAGGATTCTTTGGATTTATAAAAGCCAAGAGTTCATGTAAAGAGGCTGGATTTTTAATGATTGTATCTGCAATAGGTTTATTTGTGTGTGTAAATCAAATTACAGCTTATCTATTCTCTGGCTTGGCACTTTTACTTAGTGGACTAAATAATATTTTTGGCAAGAAGTAATACATAAAGCGCAAAAAATATTAATAAAGGAGTTGGTAAGTATGAAATATTTTGTATTTGAAGATGATGAATTAATAGGGGGATGTGAAGAGACAATATACGTTTTTGAACATACCAAAATAAAAAATAACTACGACAGCATTAATAATTTGGAGGAGTTTGCAGTACAATGCCTATTCATTGAACGGAGAAACACGCATTGGTTTTGGTATAAAGGAAAAAATGTGATAGAAATGACTATGGAGGAGTTCGAAGAGAGAATTAGGGCAGAACTAAAAGAATTGAAAATGATATCCGAAGAAGAATTTTCAAAAGTGAAAAACAGATATTCTCCTTATATCAAACCTATTGAATTTCCTCGTAGTGGAATCAGATGTGCATATGCTTATGAACCAGACTGGAATGATGTATTTTTTGTTATGGAAACGGCAGAAAGTTATTTTGCACTTTATTGGTTCACAGGGGCTTAAAAATAACTTCTATTCAAAATTAGCAGATGTTCGATATACAATTAATGAGCTTGATATATAAATAGAGTCCTATATTAATTAGCAAGATCTAATATCTAAAAAACACTTTAGAATTAATGGTTCTGGTGCAAAAAGATGATAAATAAAAAAGAATTAAGGATTCCTAACGGAATCACATGTTAAGCAGTTAATCCAAACAGCTGGTTGATAAAAACATTCTGATTTTGGACGGACTGGTCCTGCAAATCAATTTGTTCTTTTTTGACCATATGCATGGCCTCAACGCCACTCAATATAGAGGCTGCTGTTTTGTATGATTTAAATCCCAACATAGAGCGTAAACGATTTTTAATAAAACGATGATCTTGTTCTACTATGTTATTTAAATATTTTATCCTTCGGATTTTGGTGCCTATTGTTATCCTTTTTTCTTTCTTCAACAGTTCGATAGCGATTGGATAAGCAGGGTTCTTATCAACCGTGATGATACGAGGTTTTGAGACATGAAAAGACCGCAAGGCTTTCTTGAAGAATCGCTTTGCAGCCTTATGATTTCTAGATTTACTCAAATAAAAGTCAATCGTGTTTCCTTCAGAATCAACGGCACGATATAAATACATCCATTGTCCTTTTACTTTGATATATGTTTCGTCTACTTTCCATGAGTTATTCGTTTGTTTGAGATGACGTCGAATTCGTTTATCAAACTCCGGCCCATATTGATGTACCCATCGCATAATAGTTGTATGAGCCAGGAATAACCCTCGTTCCTTCATCATTTCCACCAAATCACGAAAGCTTAATTTGTACCGTAGGTACCAACGTACAGTTAACAAGATGATGTCTGGTTGATAATGTTTCCACTTAAATAAATTCTCCTTTTCCATACTGATCACACACCTTTTATAGAGTAGTACTATCAGTATTTCCAAGTTTGATAGAACATTTTCATATACTTCAAAGTTTTCGCACCGGAACCAAAAATATCAATTAAAAAACTAAAAGCATCTTTTATATTATTTATCATTAAAACGCCCCAACCTTTCACTATATATCAATCCTATTATCCACATTCTACCAGAAAGATTCTCCTTAACGTAACTGAATATAAAAAAGCGGATTGTTTGAATCGACAAAACTAGGTGGTTTGGCTAAGACAATTATTTATTTCTTAATACTTATAAAAGAAAAAGAGTCCTATTAAATTAGGACTCTTTTTCTTTTCTGAAAGTAAACTTTTTATTAGAAGTTTACTTTCAAATACCACAAAAAAAGACAGCTTTAACTGAATAAGCTATCTTTTTCATTTCATCTAAGTTTCACTAATTTGTTGGTTTTAAAGACTTAAATACTAATAATAAAAAGCTAAATAAAATAAAAACTTGAGCATCTTGACTAGGATTGCCATCATAACTATCTTGTATCTCAGTAATTAATTCATGTGCTTTCATTTATCTCATCTCCTTCTGTATATTTAATTTATTAAAACAACAAATTTTGTAACAAAAAAGCAGCTATATTATGTATCTAATCCATCCAATTCAAACTTCGTAACTTAATATTATAATTATAATATGCAAACTGGAAATATCTATAAAATAAACCTTAAATTAACCTTAAATAATTAGATTGTTGTTATCATTTATGAATGTAAACTTTTGAATATTAGTTTACTTTCAGTGATAGAAGTAGAACCACATGCCCATCAACCCAATATTTTGGAGTACCTCCAAAAAAATTCACCTCAGATACAACAAAAGAGCCTTACCTCTATAGGTAAGGCTTCACTAGTATAGTTGTATATATTTACATAACAAATAAGAAACATAAAACATATAATACCAAGTAGCAGAACCCTAACATTCCGCCTATAGCTAGTACCTGTTTAACCCAGCTCTTGAATTTCAGATTACTGTCAATAATCGCTTGCACTCTTTCCATATCCGTTTCCTCCTATTAAGGAGAACCCTTAAAGACTCTCACCTCGCTATGGTACCATTAAAGAATGACTAATAGAGGTCTAATTTTTGTCTAAATGTATAATATTACCCTATATGCAATATTGCATATAAGAATGTGTTGATAAAAATGTAAGCGCTTACTATAATAAAAGCATAAAGATAAATCACATCTTAGCATCAACAACAGAGGAGGAAATAATATGACAATCGCAATGGCAGTTTTATCATTCTTAGGTGGAGTACTTCCATTAGTAACAGAACTTTTAAAAGCAGTAATGTAAATTCATTATTCCACAATTATTTATAAAAATTATCATACCTTAATACGAAAAAAGAGGAGGAAATAATATGGCAATCGCAATGGCAGTTTTAAAATTTGTAGGTGGAATCATTCCATTTGTACAAGAACTTTTAAAAGCAGTAATGTAAGTTCATTATTCCGCAATTATTTATAAAAATTATCATACAAATGATCTGTATATCAAAAGTGAATTGATGTGCAGATCATTTGTGTGAGCGAAGTCCCTTTAGCATTATGAAGGGACTTTTTTGTTATTACCGAAAGTAAACTTTTAGATATAAATTTACATTCACAAAATAATTTATCTTATTCAAAACCGTAAATAATAAAAAGCAAACAAAGAAAATCCATTTGTAATAAAAAGCCTAGCAAAACCCCATTACATACATTAAAATATCCTTATATTTTTAATAATAAAATGAGGGGCTTTTGTATAATGAATAAGAAAAAAATAGGTTTATTTATTTTAGTAGTCATTCTTCTTTGGATTTTATTTCCTCTTTCACCGTATTTAACAGATTTAAATCATACAGAACAAAAGTTATATAATAAACTACAAAAAACTCAAGATATTTATACATTAAAAGATCAAAACCCTAAAACAGTAGTAAGACTATATTTACATTCAATACAAGAAAAAAATTATGAAACAACTTACCTTTTCTATAAAAATGATGAAGAAAAGATTGAAGAAAAGAAACAATTTTTAAAAGAAAGACTTGAACTCCATGAACAAATGCTCTCATTTTTTAAGTTTGTCAGATCATCCGTAATAATAAACGAAGCTCACAAAGATTCTGCAGTTATTAATATGCCACGATGGAAAGGTAAAGATATCCAATTCCATATGTATAAAAAAAATGGAACATGGTTTATATACGACGTTCCTTTTCAATAATTAAATAATATATCTTATTGATTTATCAAAAAGAATGCTGGAATCCCGGGATTCTTTTTGTATTTATGAAAGTAAACTTTTGCATATTAGTTTACTTTCAAATCTTTGGTTTTATTAACTTCATTACAACTTACTCATTTTCCCCAAAACCACTGACAAAAGTATACATTCAAAACAAGATAAAACAAGGGATAAATAACCAACTAATAAATATATTTTTTCTGAAAACTTATGCTATAATTAATCTGTACAAAGGTTGGTATCCTTTTACTTCTAATATTGTATTGATTTATATGTAGTACCCTACTACTTAAATATGGATCTACAAACAAAAAGAACTAGTATGATACTAGTTCTTTTTGTTTGTTTAGAATAAATAAAATTTAAAAAACACATAAATATCCATGTTACCATATATTATGACACTCAATTTTGTTTACACCATACAACAAAATTAAACTAATCCCTTATCTATTATAGATAAGGGATTAGTTTGTATAAATAATTTTTATTTAACAATTTTAATCCTGTCCAAAGATTAAAAACCATATTAAAAGTTTACATAACCCCACTTATCAGCAGTCAATCTATCTAGAAATCTAGAAAAATCGAGTATTGTTGAAAGTTTATCTAAGTATAATGCAACAACCATTGTTGATCAGGACCCATAGACAAATGATTGATTCGCTTCTCTTCAAAATAACTATATAAGTCTTTCCAACTTTTTAATTCCTTAAATAAATTTTCCGTTAATTCAGAAGCAGAAAAGACATATTCGATCAGGTGCTCATACTCATAGAAATAATAAACAAATTCATAATTTATATCATTTATATAACCAGCAACCCCATAACTTTTAGGAAAGCTGTTCATTTTAATCTTAGTAGCTCTTACAAAAGATTCTGGTAAATAACTTAATAATTCATTTTCGTTTTCAGGGATGAGGGCGTAAATATAACACCCTGAAGGATATATATCTTTAATTACTCTAATAAACATTTCTTTTGTCATTTCGTCTTCTAAATCAATCTCGATGAGATCCAAAATATCATCTCCTAGTTCACATAATTTCCGAAGTCGGTAGTCAATAAATCTTTAAAAATATCTCTTATTCATCTCTACTAGAAATTTTTTTGTGATGGGAAACCCAGAACTTTCCCCGATAATCGAATCAATTCCACAATGAGGACATTCTGCTGTATCTTCTTCCTTTTCCCACCAATCTGTTATTTCTTTAGGACTAAATACTTTTAAGCAGTGGAAACAACCACATATAATATCCTTTTCTAAGAGGTTTCTATTATGAGAACAAAAACGATGTGCTTCCTCAAAATATTTTTCCATTAGTATCCCTCTTTTCGTGATTTTCTTCGATACTTTACTTAGATTCTCCTTTTTATATCTTATACATGTGAGGTTAACATAACGTCTCATTATCAGAAGTGCGAAAAGCTAGTATTTTACTAGATTTTTTAATCAGTAAAAAGTCATATGATTTTTATCTTCTTTATAATATTGTAAACGATCTTGTAAAGTACCAGTATGAAACTCAAACTTGTGACCATCTGGATCTGTAAAATAAATAGACCGTTTATCTCGGTCATCTCTTTCTCGTCCGGGTAAGATATTAACATGATTTTGAATTAATATTTCTTTTAAAGAATCAAACTCATTATTTGTTACAGTGAAAGCTATATGTGTGTAAGAGCACTGAATTTCGTTTCTTGGTATACTTTCTTCCACATTTAGAGCAATCCATAAACCATTTAAATCAAAATAAGCTAACTTTCTACCTTTTACTAATAATTTCGCTTGAAGTATAGTTTGATAAAAATCAATAGCTTTCTCTAGATTTGCAACTGAAAAACAAATGTGGTTAATACTTTGTATCATGTTCCATTCTCCTTGTTAATTGATTAAGTTATATATCCCGTTATAAGTAAAAAGACGTTTTTCTACTAGGAGTACAGACCTATCACCAGCTAGCTAGGGAAAGCAAATACTCCAAGACGAGAAGATTAACATCCCAAGATTAAGATGTACATTTTTTTGTTTTGGGGCATTATAAAATTCTTAAGTTGATGGGCATGTGGCGAGACCCCATATAGCGCTATGTTATTTTTTGTTATGTTCTATTTTTATCATTTGAATTTGAAAGATGTCACTGTCTTTTATGCCCAAAACTAGCATTTCTTCTTTTAATGAGCGTCAGGGCTCAATCTTGATAGATTTAGTGAATTTATCTCGTAAGGTATATTCATGTATATAATATAATTCCTCGTTTTTTCTCATTATAAATCCTCTCTTCCTCCTTAAAATAATTGAAAGCCTGTATGTGTATAAAAACTACATATTAAGTGCCAATTTCTAATTTGTTTTTACTTCGGTTTTCTTATAGTAATCGTAATATCTTTTTAGGGATAAGTGAGATTTAAATCCAATTTTTTGCATGAGATGTTCAGGTGTGTTTTTCTGATTAATTTCCCTTAAAACAAAGGTGTTCCGAAAATGTTGGGCGGAAATTCCCTTTCGAAGATTGGCACGTTTCACTTCTAAACGAATCATTTTTTGTACCGAGATTTCAGTTAGAAATTTCGGTGCATCATCGTCATAGCTCCAATGGTATGTCCCACGAGTAAAGTCAAAGGCAACAAATAGTGGATCGGAGCTGTGATATTTAGGACGAACAGGATCAGGAATGGTTTTATAGTAATTATATAAATGTAATTTGTCTTCTTCTTTCAAATGGATGGTACGATTTATCTTTGAGTCTTCAGGAATAGATAGCGTATTGCTTTCGAAATGAACGTGTCTCATTTGTAAAGAAACAAGCTCGTGTAAAGATAATCCATAGTCCAAGAGTAATGAAACGATAGAGATATTTCGTTCTAAGATCATCGGGCGTGCTGATTGTTGTCTTTCTGTCAGGCCTTCTAATGAAGCGACAACTTCTTTTAAACGCTTCTCTTCTTGAGTAGAAATGAAATCCTCACTACGCAATGACCGGTCAGGTGGATCTATACGTATGATACCTTCTATCGGGCTTGGTAAATCTAAGTATTCGTACAATCTATTTAGGACGATGTATATACGGTGTGTGGTCTTGTCGGAGTATTGGCGTTCTTCTTTTAAATAATCAAAAAATGCTTCAAAATCTTTGTTGTGTAGTGATTCCCAAATATAATCTTTAGAGAACCTTTTTGATTGGTGCAGCCATTGAATAAAACTTTCTACATCGTAGATATAGCGCTTAATTGTAGAAGGTTTTCTGCCTTTGTTTAATAAATAAGTGGAAAAGCCTTGTATTGTATTTTGGAGTTCTCTTGTAATCATACTGATTTTTATCCCTCCCTATTCTCATATCTTTTGACCACTCTGTAAAATGTAGGGCTAGTCATATTGCACTTTTTCATAGCGTATAGCGCTGTAATCTCTCCTTCTTTCCATTGGTTATAAGTATCAATGAATTCTTGGGTTATTTCGGTTCTCGGTCTCCCTAAATGCTTTCCTTTTTTCTTTGCCACCTCAATCCCTTCACGTTGGCGAGTTTTTATTTTCGTCCGTTCTTCTTCAGCAAGCCAGGACAAGATTTGGAGTACCAAATCCGTAATAAGATTCCCTAAACTATCTTTATATTGAGTTGTATCTAGAAGTGGCATGTCTAATACAACAATATGAGCTTGTATGTTTTGGGTTAGATCTTTCCACTCCTGAAGGATAGCCTCTTTATTTCTTCCGAAACGATCTAGGGAATGAATGTATAAAATATCATCTTTTCTTAACATACGTTTTAAAAGTTGGTATTGCTCACGGTTAAAATTTCTTCCGCTTTGTTTGTCGATAAAAATATCTCGTTCTTCAGTAATGAATTGTTTCATCGCTTCAAGTTGACGATCTTCATTTTGATCTCGGCTACTAACTCTTATATATCCAAATTTTCTTGTATTCAAAATAAATAAACATCCTTTCAAAAATGCTTCTAATAAAATTATAACAAAAAACACTTCAAAAGGTATATTTATTTAATTAGCACTTCAAAATTGTGTTTTTAGACCTTTTGAAGTGATGAGATGTATTTTAGGGGTATCAAAGTTTCTTAAGTTGATTGCATGTATAAGTGCTCTCTTTTTTAAAAAATATATATTAATAAAATCAGGTAATACTTTAGAAATTCTTTAAATTTATTTAACTTTACTTATCCTTATATATTATTTAGTATATTTTAAGTAAAAGTATTGGATTTAATATTATTAAAGCGGAGGTTTACATGAGCAAAGAAAAGCCCAATAAAACAAAGAAAGATAAAGTTACTTTTAGATTAAACGCACTGTTTTTTTGTGTGTTTTTACTATTTTCAACTATTATTCTTCAGTTAGGAAAAGTACAACTCGTTGATGGAGAATCTTATAAAAATATAGTTGAAAAACAAGAAAACGAAACCATTAGTGTCCCCGTTCCACGTGGACAGATTTTTGATCGAGAAGGTGAAAAGGTTGTTAACAATAACGCTATTCGTGCCATAACGTACACAAGAATGAAAGGTATACAATCCGATGATATTCTGAAAGTAGCTAAAGACCTTTCAAATATAATTGAAATATCCGAAGAAGATATAAATAAATTAACTGAAACAGATAGAAAAGATTTTTGGATGCAAATGAATAAAGAACAGGCCCAAAAAAAAATAACGAAACAAGACGAAGAAAAACTTAGAGCAAAAAATATTGAGGGAAAAGGGTTTGATAATAAAATAGAAAAATTGAGACGAGAACGTGTCACTGATGAAGAACTAAGTAAATTAACGCCAGAAGACCTAAAAGTATTAGCTATTAAAAGTAAAATGAGTTCAGGATATCAAATGACACCTCAAGTTATAAAAAAGAACGCAACCGAGAAAGAATACGCAATAATAAGTGAGAATTTAGAAAGATTCCCAGGGGTAGATGCAACAACAGACTGGGATCGTAATTATGTAAATGGGGATTTATTCCGTTCGGTATTGGGAAATATTACAAGTGCTGAAGAAGGGCTTCCAAAAGAAAATTTAGACTCTTATTTAGTGCGTGGTTACAATCGTAATGATCGCATTGGAAAAAGTTATATTGAACAACGATATGAAGACGTATTACATGGAGAAAAAGCTGAAGTTCGAAATATTACTGACAAAGAAAAAAATATTACTCAAACGGAAATTATTTCCAAAGGGAAGAGTGGAAAAAATTTAACATTAACAATCAATATGAAATTACAGAAGCAGGTTGAAGAGATTATTGAAAAGCGTTTAAAAGAGTTTAAAGGTTCAGAACCACTATTAGACCGAGCGTTTGTTGTAATGATGGATCCAAAAACAGGTCAACTTTTATCCATGGCTGGAAAAAAATTAGTGAAAAAAGATGGGAATATAAAAGTAGAAGATTATGCTTTAGGTACATTGACTAGCTCTTATGAGCTTGGATCTACCGTAAAAGGAGCTACACTTTTAACAGGATTTGAGACAGGTTCCATAACGCCAGGAACATATTTTCATGATGCACCAATGCATTTTAAAGGAACAAAACCCAAAAAATCTTGGAAGGATTTTGGAAGTATTGATGACCTACGAGCGTTACAAGTTTCATCAAATGTTTACATGTTCAATACAGCTTTAAAAATTGCAGGCATAAATTATGTACCTAATAGCTCATTAAATATTACAGCAGCTACATTTGATAAAATGAGATATTATTTTGGACAATTTGGTTTAGGTGTTCCAACAGGTATAGATTTACCAAATGAAGATATTGGACAAGTGAGTAAAGAAAATTATCAGCCAGGTTTCTTACTAGATTTAGCTATTGGACAGTATGATACGTATTCACCATTGCAGTTAGCACAATACATTTCAACTATTGCAAATGGGGGATATCGAATGAAACCACAGATTGTGCAAGAGATTCGAGAGCATACAGTGAAAGAAGAAGAGATTGGAAAAGTTGTACAATCCATGGAGCCAGTTGTATTGAACCGTGTAGATATGAAAAAAGAATATATTGATCGAGTACAAGAAGGTTTCAGAAGAGTATTTCAAGAAGATGATGGAACAGGTGTGCATTATTTCCAAAAAGCTTCTTATAAACCGGCTGGTAAAACAGGAACAGCACAAACAGTTTATGGAGGAGATGATCCTGTTGGTAGAGATGAACAAGGGAAAAGAATCCGTTGTTATAATTTAACTTTAGCAGGATATGCTCCATATGATAACCCGGAAGTCGCATTTTCTGTTGTTGTACCATGGGTATATGATGATAAAGGTGGAATTAATTCAATGATTGGTAGAGACATTTTAGATGCATACTTTGAATTAAAAAAGGATACAGGGGATAATAACCCTTCTCAAACAAACTAAATAAAGCGAATGAAGATAATAAAAAAATGCCCCCTACATTAAAGCTTAGTAGGCGGCATTTTTTATGAAATTATTAATAAGGAATGGAACCATATGTTATCTGAAGAACAAGAATATAATCTTAATTTAAAGTTTTTTCTATTTGGTATGTTGATGTTTTTGTTGTTATTTTTCAATTTTGATTTTTATAAAGTAAAAGGAAATTCCATGTACCCCACTGTACAAGATCAAGAATATATATTAGTAAATAGAGCAGCTACAACAATCTGCCCATTATATCATGGGCAGATTGTTGTTATAAAAATACCGAATGATTCCAATTATTACATAAAAAGAATAATTGGTTTGCCCAATGAAACAGTTAAAATGGTTAACGATTCCGTTTATATAGATGGGGAGAAACAAGAAGAACCTTATGTTTACAAAGATTTAATTAATAAAACTGAATTTTTCTCCAACTTTAGCGAGAGGAAAGTGCCTTCAGGCAAATTATTTGTAATGGGAGATAATCGTTATAAAAGTATGGATAGTCGAAACGGTCTAGGGTATATAGATAAAACTAGTATAGTAGGAGTGTTAGCTTGCAATTTTTGGCTTTTATAAAAAGTACATGGTGTTCCCAGAAAAAAACAGGGGTTTGAATAGTATAAATCCTGGGTGAATAAATGAATACTTGCTAATATAGGTTCTGGTGCAAAAATAAAACAAAAGAGAATAAAGCATATATATTCCTAACGGAATCGTATCTTATGTTGCCAGTCCAAACAATTGATGGATGAATTCTTTTTGATTTTGTACAGACTGGTTCCGTAAAGCAATCTGTTCTTTTTTAATCATATGCATGGCTTCTACTCCAGAAAGAATGGATGTAGCTGTGTCAAAAGACTTAAGGCCTAGCATAGAACGGATTCGCTTCTTTATAAAGCGATGATCTTGTTCTACTATGTTATTCAAGTACTTTTGTTGTCTAAATCGCATACCGTTAGGTATGCTTTTTTCTTTTTTTAACTGTTCAATTGCTATAGGATAAGCTGGATTCTTATCGACTGTTATCACACGTGGCTTTGAAACATGAAAAGACCGCAAAGCTTTCTTGAAAAAGCGCTTTGCAGCCTTATGATCTCTTGTTTTGCTTAGGCAAAAATCGATTGTGTTTCCGTTCGAATCAACAGCACGATACAGGTACATCCATTGACCTTTTACTTTGATATATGTTTCATCGACTCTCCAAGAGTCGTTTATTTGTTTGAGGTAACGTCGGATTCGTTTGTCCAATTCAGGACCATACTGATGAACCCAACGCATAATCGTTGTATGAGAAATGGATAAACCACGTTCCTCCATCATTTCCACCAAATCACGAAAACTTAGGTTGTACCGTAGGTACCATCTTACCATTAATAAGATAATATCAGGCTGATAGTGCTTCCATTTGAACCAATTTTTCTTTTCCATACCGATCACACACCCTTTTAGAGTAATAGTATCAGTATGTCCAAGTTTTAGAGATTACTTGTAATTATCTTGAAGTTTTTGCACCAGAACCCTTCCACTTGAATAAATTTCGCTTTTCCATACTAATCACGCACCTTTTTTAGAGTAATAGTATCAGTATGTCCAAGATTTAGAGATTACCTGCAATTATCTTGAAGTTTTCGCACCAGAACCGGTTGTACCGTAGGTACCATCTCACGGTTAATAAAATAATATCAGGTTGATAATGTTTCCACTTGAATAGATTTTGCTTTTCCATACCAATCACATCCTTTTTCATAGTACTAGTATCAGTATGTCCAAGTTTAGGAGGTTACTTACAAGCGTTTTGGAGTGTTTGCACCAGAACCCGGAGAAGCATATTTCCATAGTCCATCATATAAGTGGAAAAGTATTGTGTTACAACATTTCAACAAAATACAAAGCAAAGAAATGAGCATTGAACAGCTCGTTTCTTTGCTTGAAAAAGAAGGAATTCAGTTCGCACAATCTAAATCTTTAATTCGATATCCTGTTATAGATTGCTTGAAGTATATCGCAAAAATTAGTGGGGCGAACCTAGAGTTGTAAAATTGTATAATAAACAACGATATTCTTAATTTTAGGAGGGAAAAATGGTTGAGTGTGTGACTCGCAACGCAACTATCAGATTCGATATACAATTATTGCACCTAGTGGAGAACGATATACGCTACGATCAACTCACTTTATTTTAATGTAATATTTGCATCCCTGAAAACTTTATATTATGATAATGGAATAATGTAACTAAACCTAATTATTTATCGGAAGTGGAGCGAATCGTTATATGTATCCTAAGTTCATTGACAAAATGGCGTTTTCAAAAACACATAAAGAGTTATTAATTAAGCTGTATAACAAAGAAATTACGAGAAGTGAGTATAATCGTTTGATAGATACGTTCTATCAAACGCAACAAAAAGTAGTTGTAAAGTAAGTGGATTTTTGTTTTATAAATATAAGAAATTTGGTTTTGGTGCAAATATATGAAGAAGAACATGGATGATAGTAGATTCCTAACGGAATCGTATTTTATGCTATAAGTCCAAACACTCGGTGGACGAACTCTTTCTGATTTTGGACAGACTTCCTGGACTTATCCCCGTCAAGTAGACAACTGTAAAAAAGACTATGCAGCCATCGAAATTCGATATTCGATCGGAGCTCGATGATTGAGTCGTTTTTGGAATCGTTTGTAGTTATAATGATAGATGTATGTTTCAATTGCTTGAATTAGTTCTCCCTTTGTTTGATAGTCATTAAGATAAAACATTTCAGATTTAAAATGAGAGAAGAATGATTCAATGCAAGCATTGTCATGGCAGTTTCCTTTACGGGAATGGCTGCCGATGGCGCCTAGCTGTTGAAGCATACGCCAATAAGCAGGAGATGTATATTGGAATCCTTGATCTGAGTGGATGATGGTTCCATACACATCTCTTTTTTGTGTTGCTAAATCTAATGTTTTTAGAACAAGTTGTAAATCATTGCGATGTGAGAGTTTCCAAGCAACGATTTCATTATTGTAAAGGGGATACGGCAACGATTCTGGGTATGAGGGGCCACTCTGTAAAAATATTCAAATAAATACAATAAAAACCGTAGAAATTAATTATTTCTACGGTTTTATGTTTACCTAAGTTTATTTAATCATTTCACAACAATATAGAATTCATCCGCCATTTCTTCTTGAGCATCTTGAAATGTTTCTAAAATCAAATCTGCTTCTTGTCCTAACATATTCTGGCTTTCTTTGAAAAATTCCCATTCTATTGTTAAGGGAAGAGTAACCCATGCAGTTAAGCAATCCCACAACGCATTAGCATTTTCACCATAGTAATCTGGAAGATCTAATTTGTTCTTTAATGTTTTATGCAGTGCATCTTTACTTGTAAACATCCGTCCATCTAAATATATTTTTTCCATAACTAAATTCCTTTCTACTTTATTTCAGTAAACGTTTTGTAATGATCTGAAGTCTTATACAGGTTGTTTTTGCCCAAATCCCCGAAAAGGGGGAATTAGCTAAATTTATGCACTACGTCAAAAAGTACACTTTATGACATAGCTAAAAATCTAGAATTTTTCATTTCAAAAATACAACTTATGCTTATTTGAAATATGTCAATTAAAATGTATATGTTTTGACATGTAGATTATTAAAAGTAGTTAAAACCCTTTATTTATAAGCGGTTTGTTTATAGTTCGCTTGCTATTCCCCCATTTCGAGGGGATGGACAAAGATATCCAATAACGATTTTGTTTCAACTTTATAAAACTCATTTTCACTAAAATCGTTTCAAAGTTTCCATTGAACATATATAATACTTTCAAACGATTTAAATTCTACAATCAGTAATGGAGGCCTTTTTAATGGGAAACATCCCAAAAGTAGTATCAGAACAATCGAACCCCAAAATACCATCACAGCAAGTGAACCCTAATACGTACCAAGTTAATAATAAAAAAATAAGACGCCGTGTTATAGCTGCTTTAGCTTTTATATTACCTGTGATTTTTGGTGTACAATACTCCCTTAATAAGCAACAAGATAGTATTAAAGAAAAACAAATCATGATGGGTAAGGCAAAGCAAGAATTATCTTCTTTAAAAAAAGATGGGCAACACATTGAGAAAGACTTCAAAATGTTAACTGGTAGCGAAGAAGATATTTTAAAGTTCGCAAGGAAACTGTATCAATTTTCCGATTCGAATGAAACTATATTTGTAACAACTGAATAAAGTAAGAAACCATATTCAGCACCTCGCGGTAATTCCTAATTGGGGTCACCATACATGCCCATCAAGCTAAGGTTAGGTATACCATGAACTTCCATTCTTGTTGCCTACATGCTTGATATTTTGTTTATTTGTTTTTAAAATACGCATACCAAATAAACCTTGATAAGGTGTATTTTTAAAGATTATGCAGTTTTCTGCTTTAGATTGGATATAGTACACTGATAAACGACACCCAAAATATCAAAGACTGTCTTTTTCTCATATCGATGGGATTTCCGTCCGTATTTCTGTAAGAGGTCAAACAGACGAAGGAAAATTTTTGATACTTCTTGGGTGTCTTTTTGTATAGCTTCATATACTAAGTACAGATGATCTTGAATCATATAAATTGCTTTATATTCACTTAATTCTTTTTGTTTTTTCTGTAGTAACAGCTGTCGCATTTTGAACATAGTGGAAGAACAAAGAAAAATAGCAATTAACTGTCCATAAAGATGACATTCTAGACGCTCTCGCTTAATATTGTGACAATGATTGATACCAAAAAGAGATTTCCATGTTTTAAATACAATCTCTATTTGCCAACGTAGAGAGTAAATTTCATGAACCTGTTCCATCGGAACAATTTCCCATGGTATGTTGGTAATATAAACATTGATTTCTGTTAAACGTTTACTTTTTTCGGAGTATGTAACTCCTTTTTTCTTTTCAACATAAGATTGCTGTTTCCTACGTTTATGAACTTGAGTTGATGTGAGTCTGTATATTACAACTCGCGAGGGTAATTTTTGTTGTCCAACATAGGCATTCCGAATTTCATAAGTATCTCCTGGTTTTATCTGATGCATGATATCTTCAAGGTCAAGTAAAACATATAAAGATTGCTTTTTAACTGTCCCATCCCGAAAGAATTCTGGCGATTCATTTTTTACATATACTCTATTATTTAATTTCAACCGTGAAACATAGAATACCCCTCGTTGATCCATCTGGTCTAAATCTTTTAGAGAAAAGTATCCTAAATCTCGAATACATAAATCTCCTGGGCGTAAGGTGTCCAAACACTCTGTACCAAAGGTTTTATCATTATTTTTACCTGGTTCTATTTGAACATTGAGGAATTTTCCACTATGTAAATCATATTCTAGCTGAATCTTAATGCCGGCTGTTTGTGCACATCCTCCTGAACCAGGATAAATAGAAGCCAAATGATTGGGAACTTGAAAAATAGTAGCATCTAAAATACGTATACGTTGAAAATAAGAAGCGTATTGGTTTGAGATTTGAGACGTATCGTTTAGTTTGCTTTTGATTAAAAGGGAAAATACACGCTGTAGAAATAAAACAGCACATCGATTAAAACGTTGATTAAGTCCTTCTGGACTCATAAGTGTAGCTGTATTTGCATAAAGCTGGCTACATAATCGAGTAAGAGAATCGCTTGCTACATGTTGACTAATCCAGATACATAAAGCAGCCAAATCTCGTGCACCATACTTACTTTTACGTTTTACAAAACCTGTCTCTTGTGCTAGTTGTTGAAGAATATGTGGAGATAGATATCGCTGTAGTTCTTCAGCGAACAAATGAAACTCATCTTGAATCGATAGATTCATACAAAAACGCCGTCCTTTCTGTATATTTCTACAAAAAGAATAGCGTATTTCCATTGTTTTTTGGAGTTAATTTCTTAATTTTCATGAAAATGTATTTGCAAACCCAAAATATGGTTGACAATTAATGATTACATTTGTAATATCGGTCTATAGATTACAGATGTAATACGAGGAGTGGAATTTTATATAATGAAAAAATCACCTAAAATATCGGAAGCTGAATTGGAAATCATGAAAGTTCTTTGGTCAAAATCTCCTCAAACAGCGAATGAAGTGATTGAAGCGCTAGAGGTAACAATGGACTGGAAACCGAAAACAATTCGAACGCTTATTAATCGATTAGTCCAAAAAGAAGCTGTTTCTTACCAGCAAGAAAAAGGGCGTATGTATGCATATTATCCTTTAGTGTCGCAAGATAGTTATCTACAAGTAGAAACAAAATCGCTCCTCAAACGTTTCTATGGTGCAGCATTTAAACCTTTACTTGTGAATTTTTTAAAAGAAGAAAAACTTTCTTCAGAAGATATTAATGAACTCAAACGTATTCTGGATGAGAAGACTGAGGAAAATCAGAGGAAGGATAGATAATGATGATAGATATGTTTGTAAACGTCTATCTACCTCGATTTTTTGATTGGGTGATAGAAACATCCATTATGGCAAGTATATTAGTTGGTTTAATCTTATGTGTCAAAATCTTGCTTAGAAACAAGTTAACCCCGCGATGGCAGTATCTATTATGGATGATATTAATTGTAAGACTTCTATTACCATGGTCACCAAATAGTTCCTACAGTATCTACTCTATTCTTTCGTACAGTAATGGAACTCCTGATACCTTTTACCAAGAGCCTGTAGCTGTTTCTTCTACAAAAGAGCGGACAGATATAGGCGATACAAAGATAGTCACAAAAGAAAATAACTATGCATCTGATTTAACACAACCAGCCGAAAGTAAGAAACAAACGCACAGTAATAAAAAGCCACAGGATGATACGTTTTCATTTTATACAATCGCTTTATATATTTGGCTTGCTGGGGTTATCATTCTAGGTCTTGCCACCATCATTATGAATAGGCGTTTACTTCTCTACATAAAAAAACAACCTGTTATTACAGATGAAAGGATTGTCAAAATCTTTGAAAGCTGTAATAAATCTATGTCCGTTCAACAGGATATCCCACTCCACTTAGCTGGAAAAATTACAAGTCCAACTGTTTTCGGATTTTTTCGACCAAGGATATTATTGTCAAGTGCACATATGAAAGTATTAGATGATCAACAACTACGATATATTTTTTATCATGAATTGGCTCACATCAAAAGAAAAGATGTCGGTGTGAATTGGCTTATGCATGGCTTACTCATCCTAAATTGGTTTAACCCGATTCTTTGGTATGCCTACTCATGCATGCGGGAAGATCAGGAACTGGCATGCGATGCATTTGCACTTACATTTATAGATTCAGAGGAACAACTTGCATATGGTCATACCATTATTACCCTTTTAGAACACTATTCAAGTTATTATCAAATACCAAGCTTAGCGAACTTAAGCAGAAATAAACGAACATTAAAAAGGAGAATTCTTATGATTAAAAAGTTCAAAAAGAACTCTTATCGTTGGTCTGCATTGGGAGTTGTTGCTATTATTGCTGTATCATCTGTATCTTTATTAAATGCGCGTGCAGATAAACCAACTAACTTACAGAAAGAACAAGCGGAAGTGAAAAATAATATCAAAGAAACAAAAACACAAGCTAAAGTACCTATTCAGCAAATCGTAGAAAAGATGATTGGTACAAAAGAACAAGCATTTACAGAATTTCATGTTTCAGAGAGTCAATATGAATCTATACTTGAAAAATTTGAAGTGGCGCGAAATTTTTTGACAAGGGATGAATTTGATCGATTGATTAAAGGGCAAACAGAGGCGTATATCATAGATAAAAAGATAGTAGCTTTAGGTAGCCATGGGAATTTAGAGCCAGAAGATGAAAAAAAATCGGAGGAAATTGGAAAATCTCTTGGCCCATTGTGGGAAAAAATATATTCACATTTCAGATATACAGTTGAGGAAGCGCAGAAATTAGTGGATTTTCCAATCAAAAAACCAACTTATACAGCAAAAGGCTATGAGCTAAAGAAGGAAAAAGTTGATACAGATATTACAATCGGAAAGCCAAAACCAATTATTAATTCAAGATACAAAAAAGGAGAGTTCAGTTATACGATTTACCAATCAGCGATTATGGAAAAAGAAAAAGATCCATTTTATTTTCAAGTTAATGACAACGATAAGATAGAAAATTATGAGCTAGAAGGTGCAAAATTCACTTTTGCTAAGATGACTGGAAGTAATATGAAAGGTATGAAGATGATTGTTCCTGCAAAAGGAAAGGACAATGCCTATCAAGTTGTAATTATTGACGGTGTTTTAAATAAAGCTGAATTAGAGAAAATCATGATTTCCTTTTTAAAATAAAAAATAGAGTCTCGAGAAAAAAATCTTGAGACTCTATTTTTTATTTGAGTTTGGAAGAAATCTTCATGTGTTAAAAGAAATTAATAATTTATAGAACAAAAAAATGAGATAAAATTTGTGTTTTGGGGGTACTGTAAAATCTTAGCTTGATGGGCATGGGGTCACCATATCAAAAAAAGAAAATTGTACGTTTAGACACAATTTATAGTAAGCAACAGCTAGTCTATAAACAAGCCATTTCTACAATTGCTACGTAATACATACTGGATGTATGTAAATATTTCTCAATATTATACTATTACTATATTAACTATAATATAAGTAATTCTTTTTATTATTTATATTTTGTTATTCCCTGTTGCAGAATCCTTAAGATATTAAGGATTCCTTTTTTTATCAAAAAAATACAAAGAAAAAAGATAAGATCGGGAACACGATCTTATCTTTAGTACAAGGAGTAAACAAAAGGAAAAATCATCATATTTTTATTATAATTTATTTTTTGTTAATTTTGAATATTAAAAGCATAATTAACAAGTATATCAATATTGAGAAAATTATTACAAAATTAGCTATAAATGATTCAAAACCCGAATGTAAACTTTTACCAATTAGTTTACATTCAATTCCTTGATTTTAGTGACTTTATTACAACTTACCTATTTTCCTCAAAAACGGCTAGAAAAGTATACATTCAAAAATGCATAAATAAAGAGATTACAAAACCTATTCGAAGTAAAAAACTACTTAATTGAAATGATCTAATTAATCAAAAATCTCATAATTATGATAATATATTATTTAACAGATGTTAAAAAGGAGGACATAACAATATGACTGATTCTAAACAAAAAACACCCCTTTGGGAATGGTTTGCTTATCTTGGAGCAACCGTAACAATTATAAAACTTGTATATACATATTTATTTTAAAATCAAACTGTAGCTTGTGAACTACTCGCCACTTAGCAAAGCTTGAAGTGGGAGCTTCTCAGTTCCACGACGAAAGTAACCTTTCGTCTCCCTGAGCGTTACTTCGGGGTGTTCCACCCCTAGATGTCCAACGCTTGGACGCTCTCTTGGTACGGTTGATATTTTACGCAGGAACCGAATGGCTTGGTTTTCGCACTCTATTTTCTTCCTGCAACCTCCTATATCAAGTTATCAAAGAACTTCATATAGCTAGTTTATCAAAAGTTTTTGGCTATGCCAAACCAAAATTCATCTCCCACCTACCGTTGGGCTATCGCCCTTCACACGCTTGAGGAAGGAGAATTCTTTCGGTAAATTCGTTAAAAATGTTTGTAAAGCTTCTAGAGGTTATATCAACTTGCATTTTATTTGCTAGCATACCATTTAGCTAACCACTCATTCTATTTATCTTTTTGAATAGTAATGGAAAATATAGTGTTTTTATCAGGCTTGTCAGTAAGACATACGGATGTATCATTAACAGATAAATATTGTCCGTGGTTATTTTTTAAAGAGAAGCTTTCAAATCCATAATTAACAAGTGTCCATACTTGTCCATAAGCGCGAAATCCTGTAACGCCCACCTCACCATTTGCAGATGTAAGATAGGTTGCATTTGCTTCTATGTACACCTTGTTAGATCCTTTTTCAATTGGAATAATTGCAAATATGCTCCTATCTTCTGGGATCCAATTAGATGAAGCAGAAATATTCGTACTATCCTCCCATGTTCGCAAGACGTTATCCCTGTTTCTAATTTTCACAGAAATAGAAGAACATTCTTCATTTTTATGCTGTGTAACGACAGCGAGCTTATGTCTCTTTATCTCAGCAAGCTCATCAGAGGTATAACTAAAAATTCCAGATGCTTTTACTGGATTCGAAGTTATCGTTGCGAGTTTTCGCTTCTCTCCTGGTAGTGCATGAAAAAGTTTCATTAGGTCAAAAGAAGCATTACCTGGTTTTATATTTGGAAATTCCTGTTTAATATATTTTAGAGCTAAAGGACCATTCATTTGACCACTATTGTCACTTTTTAAGTAATATGTTTGCCAATTCGTCAGCGCAATACCAGTATTTCCTCCATCTAATTGTTTTTGTGTAATATAATACATATCATGTTCATATAGGTCTGAGGCATCAGGATTTAAGTCCACTATGATACCAGCTTGCTTAATCAGAAGTTGTTGACCATGTTTTATCGTTTTATATTCAACTTTCCCATCTTTATAGAAAAGTTTAATTCTCTTAGAAAAGTTTTGGTTTTTATAATAATCATACACACTAATACCAAATTCTCCTTTGTTAAAAGTAGGAGCTTTGTAAGCACGATTTTCATTGTTAGCTGTATAATCATTTTTAGCACTTTGTTCGGATAAAAAGATAACAAAAGGCTCTTTTAAAAACGAATCATAGGTATCACCAAATGTTGTAACAATCGTTGCGAACGTATCAACGTCTGCTTTCGCTTTATGTTTTGTAAATGGGTTCAAGCTGAATACAATCCCCATCGCTATTCCTACAGGGGGGATTTTTTTTATACATCTCTTTATCTTTTCCTTCATGGATGTGCTCCTTACTTTCTAATTTATACTGTTTCCAACATATTTAAATTAACATCGGTAAGTTTATTTTAATTTAAATAACTCTCAAAAGTCTTTCGTAAATGTTACAAAACCCTTTCATTGCTTCTCATACAAACACTTCAGGACTCTTGCAAGTAATTTCTTAAACTTGGAAATACCGATAGAAATAAAAGGATTGATACATAAGTAAACCACCGATATATCTTATTAAGTTAAAAATTGAGACCCAAAAAACAAGAAAGGTTGGCATTTTGCCAGCCTTTCTTGTTTACTACTTCATTCATTTTACAAATAAAAATTTTGTTTTGGGGATACTTAAAAATCTTCGCTTAATGAGCATGGGGCCAAGCTGAAAAAATATAGAATATCGAAAAAATCAAAATCTTATAATATATTAATGTAAGACTTTTGTAACATTTATGAAAGAAATTTGAAAGGTTTTTAAACTAAGATGAATTTATAAATATTGATTTTATATTTTAAATCAATATACGACAGTATTTATATGTTTGTTTTTTACAGTGTTACATGTAAGCAATCTAGGCTCAATCTTACTAAGAGAGGACAACAAAAATGAAGAAAAAATTTAAAACAATTGGAATTGGAAAGAAAGTAATTCCTACTGCAGCGGCATTAGGTATTCTTTTTTCTGTCGCTCCTATTGCAGAAAACAAAGCTAGCGCAGGGATAGGTACGGTAATAGATATAAGTATTACTGTATTAGGTGCTGTAGCAAACACTTATGAAGCACTTGGAATAAGCCCAGGGGATCGAGACCCTGGCACTCACATTGATGTATATGCAGAAAACGAAACTTACCAGGCTCCTAGTTTTACATCTGGGGAATTTAATATTTCCATGTATCATACACAAGGTGATTCGAATTTTCTTAAACCAGTTAAAGTACGCTATCCAAATGGAAAAATTGAAATTCATCAACTAAGATCTGGGCAGCAGCTTAAAATTACTGAAGCAGGTGCAATTATAGATTTAAACCCTAATGCAGCAAATGTCTCAGAACACGATCTTCTTTACATTACACAAGCACAATTAGACGAAGGAAAGACTGGAGTTGTGATAAATCAAGGCCAACATGCATTTGTAGAAAAAGCATCTGGTAAAAACCCAAGATTTCTTGGTCCACTTTACAAAAAATATTCCGGCGACTCCTTTGGTGATTGGACGGTGATTGCTAGAAATTCAGATTACCTATTTGATCAGATAGCAAATAAATTATCAGATGAGCAAAAACGATTGATAACATTGACTTCAAAGCCAGTAGATAAAGATGTCCTTGACAACTATGTTAATAATGATCCTAAAGCTCGTGCAGATTTTTATGATCGATTATCAGATATATTGGCGGAGCGTACTAACGTCCTAGAGACATCTATGACACTGCCATTCATTACACTAAATGACGGTAAACCTTATCAAATTATCCCTTATAAAAAAGGAACGAATAAAGTAATCGTAAAAACAGGTTCAAAATATCTTTCAGGAAAAGAAGGAAACGGACTTCAATATTCCGATTCGCTTAGCGATGATGAAGTGTTTGAACTTGTTCAGATAGGAAATTCTAACGATGGTAAATTTCAGTTCCGTTTGAATAACAAAAATGGGGTAAGTTTGGCTGGTAATCAATATATTTCTCAATTTGGTACTGATTGGAGTTTCAAATCTGAAATTCGTTTCTCTGATAAAAGCAACAATGAAATTAACAATTGGTTAATAGAGTGGTATCCGGGTAAAGAAAACGAGAGACAGAAGTATGATGAAGTACAGGCTGTAGCTGATGAAAAAGATTCTACTAAATGGATTGCAAAAGATTCCTCTGGAAACGTGATAAAGAACAGTTGGATAAACCGAGGTAATGGGTATTCCTTTACAGATGCTGAAGGAGTCATTATGACAGGCTGGCAAGAAATTAAGGGGAAGACTTATTATTTCTCATCGCCTTATGGCTACATGGTTACTGGAAATGGAAGTGATTCACTGATTGAGGATAAATACTACCACTTTAATGATGACGGTGTTTTACAACGATCAACCTGGAAAGGAGATGACTATGCCGATGCTTCTGGAGCATTCGTTAAAGAAGGTCTAAAAGAAGTGGATGGTAAAATTTATTACTTTCAAAATTACAATGTAACTAAAAATGAACTACGTATGGAAGATCGAGAGGTTATCCTTCACTTTTCCGACAAAGGTGTGCTTGAGAGAGTCTCTGATCTAAATGGAAAAGTTATAGACAGCGTTGTTAATGTTGGGTTGGACAACAAAACATTATCATTTAAGCATGACGGTTCGCTTTATAAAACAGGGCTCAACAAAAGTGAGAACCTACTAGAATATTATAGTTTAGAAGATGGAGTTTTCTATACCGGTTGGAAAATGATAGACGGTAAAAGATATTATTTCACAAATGGTCGCAATTATACGTTCAATAATTATGAAAACATTGACGGAAAAAAATATTATTTTCATGAAGACGGATCAGTTAACCGAGCAGGATTTGAAAAAATCGACGGTAAGCTATACCATTTTGACAATAACGGCGTAGCACAAACGGGCTGGCAAACTATCGATAATAAATATTATTACTTCGATGAAAATGGGGCAGCTAAAACAGGATGGTTCCAAGTTGGTGGTGGATATAGACCTATACCTCTTGCATACGGATACCTTTGGTATTGTGCTAGAGAAGATGGTTCACTTTATTCAGACGGTTGGTTTAAAATCGACGGTAAAGATTATCACTTTGACCAGTGGGGACATAAAATGTAAAGTAATAACATAAAAATAACAAGGGAATGCTTGTATGCTGATATGTACTGCATTCCCTTGTTGTATGTATGCTATATTTAGCTCGAAACGACAAAAAAATATTGTACGTTAAGGGAAAATTTCACATACAAAAAAGACGATTCAAGTATAAATGAATAATAAGATTATAAAAAACGAAAATAAATTTTTAGAGATTATAGGAGTGTGTCAGCAATGATCGTAACAACAACTAATACTATTCAGGGTAAAGAAATTATTGAGTATGTGGACATCGTAAACGGTGAAGCAATTATGGGTGCAAATATCGTACGCGACATCTTCGCTTCTGTTCGTGACGTTGTAGGTGGCCGTTCTGGTGCTTATGAAAGTAAATTAAAAGAAGCTCGTGACATTGCGATGGAAGAAATGAAACAACTTGCAACGCAAAAAGGAGCAAATGCAATTGTTGGTATCGATGTAGACTACGAAGTGGTTCGTGACGGAATGTTAATGGTTGCGGTAAGCGGTACAGCAGTACGTGTGTAAATAGATAGAATGTGGATTTTTCTATAGCTTTTATGCATTTTCTATAAATATAGATGCATTATGTTTATGAACAAATCACAAAACATAAAAAAGGAAGAGAATTTTTATAATTCTCTTCCTTTTTTATTTACGAGAAATTTCATATTCATTAGCTGTTTAGTTCATCGGAAAATGCTGTAGAATGTACCTATTCTATTATAACAGTATAAAACATGGTTTTAAGATGTAATATTGCATATCAGAATGTGTTGATATATATATAAGTACTTACTATAATGAGAGCATAAAGATAAATCACATCTTAGCAACAACAAAAGAGGAGGAAATAATATGACAATCGCAATGACAATTTTAAAATTTATAGGTGGAGCACTTCCATTAGTTCAAGAACTTTTAAAAGCATTTATGTAAGTTCACTATTTAGCAACTATTTATAAATAATTATCATACCTTAATACAAAAAAAGGAAGGGGTTGAATTTTTTGAAAATTATAAAAGGTGTTAAAGGAATCAAATTATTAGCATGTTTATCAATTGGCTTATGCACTATTAATTATTCTTCTATTTCCTTCGCTGAAACAAAAACAAGTAATTCAGCTGATGCAACAAAAAAAGCTATTAACATTGATACTGGCATAGGAAATCTTAAGTATAATAATCAAGAGGTTTTAGCAGTAAATGGGGATAAAGTAGAGAGTTTTGTTCCGAAAGAAAGTACAAATTCAAATGGTAAATTTGTAGTAGTGGAACGTGAGAAAAAATCACTTACAACTTCACCAGTCGATATTTCGATTATTGATTCTGTGGCTAATCGTACTTATCCAGGAGCAGTACAACTTGCAAATAAAGCTTTTGCAGATAATCAACCTAGTTTGTTAGTAGCTAAGAGAAAACCTTTGAATATTAGTATAGACTTACCTGGCATGAGAAAAGAAAATACAATTACTGTTCAAAATCCTACATATGGTAATGTGTCTGGAGCAGTAGATGATTTAGTATCTACTTGGAATGAAAAGTATTCAAAAACACATACGTTACCTGCAAGAATGCAGTATACAGAATCTATGGTGTATAGTAAATCTCAAATAGCAAGTGCTCTTAATGTTAACGCTAAATATCTTGACAATTCACTGAACATTGATTTTAAAGCGATTGCAGATGGAGAGAAAAAAGTGATGGTTGCGGCATATAAGCAAATCTTTTATACCGTAAGTGCAGAACTACCTAACAATCCATCAGATCTTTTTGATAATAGTGTTACGTTTGATGAGTTAACTCGTAAAGGGGTAAGTAATGCGGCTCCGCCTGTTATGGTGTCAAATGTAGCTTATGGTAGAACAGTTTATGTAAAATTAGAAACATCATCTAAGAGCAAAGATGTACAAACTGCTTTTAAAGCCTTAATTAAGGGTCAAGGCGTTGAAGCGAGTGGACAGTACAAAGATATTTTTGAAGACAGTACCTTTACCGCTGTAGTATTAGGCGGAGATGCAAAAGAGCATAACAAGGTTGTTACAAAAGATTTTAATGAAATCCGAAATATCATAAAAGATAATGCAGAATTAAGTTCTAAAAATCCAGCATACCCAATTTCATATACAAGCACTTTCTTAAAAGATAACGCAACTGCGGCTGTTCATAACAATACAGATTATATTGAGACGACAACTACAGAATATTCTAGTGCTAAAATGACGCTTGATCATACTGGTGGATATGTTGCTCAATTTGATGTATCTTGGGATGAATTCTCATATGATCAAAATGGCAAAGAAGTACTAACCCATAAAACTTGGGAAGGAAACGGCAGAGACAGAACTGCTCATTTCAATACAGTCATACCACTTCCATCGAATGCAAAAAATGTAAAAGTCGTAGCAAGAGAATGTACAGGTCTTGCATGGGAATGGTGGAGAACAATTATTAATGAACAAAATGTTCCATTAACAAATGAAATAAAAGTTTCAATTGGAGGAACAACATTATATCCAAATGCTAATATTAGTCATTAATTAAAGCCTAATATATGTCCGAAGCGCCCTGTAAACAGGGCGCTTTTTTACTTGGTCGCAAGTATATCGGTGCTTTTTCAAATATATCATACTCCTCTAATTGGCCTCACCATACATGCCCATCAACTTAAGAAAAATAAATGCCCCAAAAACGAAAAAATGAGCTGACTTCTCAGAGTAACTATCTGTAGAGAAAGCAAATTTTCATTTAGGGGGTCTATGAAAACCCTAGCTTGATAGTGATGTGGTGGTACCCCATCGCTATCAAGCTCACAAAACAAAATACCACCCCCTATTAATATTCAAATGGCATATCAGAAATAACCTGTCCTTTCTCTTCTTCATGATCTTCATCACATAATGCCACAGCAGGTATAACTAATCCTTTCGTTAACCAAAACGCTATCATTTCTTCGTTGCTTTGCATGTTTTTCACCTCGTGCAATCAATAAAATACTATATAAAGATAAAACATTTTATGTGATTATGTCAAAAAAAGAAAATTGTACGTTACGTCACATTTTAAGGTGTTCGCTGTACGTTAAGGCAATTTTCCCGTTAAATAAGGGTTATTTGGTGCTGGAAAGTCGATAATTATTAAAATATTAACAGGAATGGTTCTTCCACTAATAGGGAAAGTAAATAATTGTTTATAAAGGTATACCTTTATAAACGATTGTGTATTTTTTGTGGTAATTGCTAAATTTGATTATTATTATAGAAGTGGTTTGAATTTTTAGAAATTTAAACCACTTCTATAAGGGGGAGTAATACATCGTCACCAAGCTAAGGTTTTGAAGTACCCCCTAAATAAAAATTTTATTTCTCTATAGTTAGTTATTTTGAGAAATGAGCTCATTTTTTTGTACGATACATTTTTTAACTAATTTTGGTTAAGTTATTTTCAAAGAGGTTATTGCTAATTCAATGGTTATATTTATATATCACTATGTCTGATTTTAAAAATAGAAATTTCTTAAAAACTATATGTAACTTCTTTCTGAAAGGAAGGGTATTATCAATTGAAACCGTATGAAAAAATACCTGATGAATCTATAAAATCTTTACAGGATTTAATGCAATTACTAAAAAAATCTAAAGATTTTATAACATTGGAAATCGCTTCAAACAATTCCTCTATAGTCATTTCATATTTTAGAACATTAATCGATGCAAATATATTCCATGAAGAGGTTTTAACTTATATAAAGGAGCGGAGCTTCGATTCATTACAAGATATTCAGTCTGTCTTACCCTTTGAAAATTCAAAAATAACAAATCAAATGAAAGATATTCAGGAAAGTATTTTAAACGGCTATATGCTTATTCAGTTCGATACAGATAAATTAAATGGCTTGTTAATAAATGTGTCAAAGAAAGAAAAAAGAGATATTACAAAAGCTGAAACTGAATACAATATCGTGGGTCCACAAATCGCGTTTGTTGAAGATTTAGATGTAAACTTAAATTTAGTACGTAGAAAGCTTCCAACACCTTATTTACAAATGAAGGAATTGAAAGTAGGCTCTCTATCTAACACAACCGTTGCAATTGTATTTATTGAGGGAATTGTAAATGATCAAAATCTACAAGAAATTATAAGACGGGTGAGTCAAATAAAAACAGACCATGTTTTGGATAGCACGTATTTGATTCAGTTAATTGCGGACAATCCAAATTCTATATTTCCTCAATTTTTGAATACAGAACGTCCAGACCGTGTAGCAGCCGTATTGGCAGAAGGGAAAATTGCACTTTTTGTAGATGGCTCACCTTATGCCATCACTCTTCCAACAACATTAATTGATTTTTTTTCTACGACAGAAGATTACACCATGCCTTGGATTATTGCCTCTTTTTTTCGTCTATTAAGGCTATTTGCTTTTATGTTTTCTGTCTTAACGACTCCATTATATGTTTCGATCTTAACATATCATTACGAGCTGATTCCAAAAGAACTTCTTGAAACGTTAATCATATCGAGAAGTAAAGTCCCTTTCCCTCCATTAATTGAAGCACTTTTTTTAGAAATCACAATTGAATTACTGAGAGAAGCGGGGGCGCGTTTACCAACTAAAGTGGGTTTAACTGTCGGTATAGTAGGTGGTATTGTAATTGGACAAGCATCGGTAGAAGCAAGTCTTACAAGTAACGTACTTATTATCATTGTTGCACTTTCAGCTCTTAGTTCATTTACAGCACCAATATATCGAATTGGTAATACAATTCGAGTAATTCGTTTTCCTTTTATAATATCTGCACACCTGTTGGGCTTATTAGGAATTGTTTTAACAAGTTCTTTCCTTTTAGCACGCTTATTACGTACAGAATCATTAAAACGTCCTTATTTGTTCCCTTTTTACCCTACACGCCCTACAGATTGGAAAGACAGCATTATACGTATGCCAATCTCAGCGATGTTCCGACGTCCAATTTTTTCAAGATCTAAACAGCGTTTTCGTTTTAATCCAGAAGAGGTAGAGAAAAATAAAATCATATCACGAAATGATTTTGATGATTGAATTTAACAGGGAGGAGCATTATGAAACAGATCCCAATTGAGTATCAAGTCTCTCCATATATGGTATTTTTTTTAATTATTACTATACAGATGGGGGTTGGTATGCTTGGTTTTGAAAGGATTAGTGCAAAATTAGTTGGAAATGATGCGTGGATTAGCACGCTACTTTTTGGAATATCTGTTAATCTTATGATTTGGATCATATATCAGATTTTAAATCAGGGTAATGGAGACATCATTGCAATCAACCAAAACGTACTTGGAAAATGGATTGGTGGATTGTTCAACTTCATTTTTTTATCCTATATTGTATTGTTAGGTGCAACAACACTACATACTTATATTGAAGTAGTACATGTTTGGATGTTTCCTTCAGTTTCATCTTGGGTTATAGCTGGAGCTTTTTTAGGCTTATGTTATTACATTGTGACTGGAGGATTTCGTGTAGTTGCCGGAATCGGCTTCTTTGGAGTCGTTATCCCAAGCATTCTAATCTTCACATTTTTTTATCCTTTGCAGTATGCAGATTTCCGGAATTTATTTCCAATTGCACAGCATTCATTCCTAGAAATTATGAAAGGAATGAAAGGAAATATGTTTAGTTTTTTTGGATTTGAAATGTTATTGTTATACTACCCATTTATTAGAAAGGCAAAAACGTCTCAAAAATATGCGCACTATGCAAATTTAGTAACGACTATTGTCTACACATACCTTATGATTTTAACTCTTGCGTTTTTTAGTGAAAAACAACTCGCGAGTGCGATATGGGCATATTTAAGCATGATTAAAATTATACAGTTTCCCTTTATAGAGCGGTTTGAATACATTATTGTTTCTGTTTGGGCTTTTTTTATATTACCTAACGTTTCCTTTACATTATGGGGAGTAAGTCGTGGTATAAAAGAGGCGCTGGGAATAAAGCAAAAATATGTTTTGCCAGTTATCATCGTATTCATCTTTGTTTTATCATTTTTCTTGAATAACCGTAATAAAATTAACTTATTAAATACTTGGACAGGTCAAATTGGCTTTGTATATATATATGTATACCTACCTGTACTATGGCTAATTCAAACCGCCAAAATAAAGTTAAGGAGATAAACATGAAGCGATGGATACTTTTCCTTATATTAAGTGTCTTCTTAATAGGTTGTGCTAAAACAAAAATTGTGGATGACATTGATTTAGTTCAAGTTGCGGCATATGATACTGAAGCAGAAGGTAAGCTAAAAGGAACCTTTGCGATTGCAGCTTATAAAGGAGGCGGTGAAGGTGAAACGAAAATCTATTCAGCATCAGGCCAGACTGGTAGAGAAGTTCTTGCAAGAGCATCCGAAAAATCTTCTGGACCTCTAGAGTTGGGTCAATTGCGTGTTATTATATTTAATGAAAAAATAATTGAAAAGGGAATGCAGGAAATTTTAGAGACTTTGAACCGAAATCCTAGTGTAGGAAATGCAATTTATTTAGCAATTACAAATGTAAAAGGGGAATCACTATTAAAGGGGAACTATTCTAAAGAAAAAGAAATTGCTTCCTATCTATCCTCTTTACTGGAGCAAAATATGGACAATGGAACGCAACCAAAAACAAATTTTTTTATGTTTTTAAATCAACTTGATGATGATGCGAGAGATTCTTATTTACCGATGATATCTAAAAAAGGTAACGTGTTGGAGTTAAATGGAATAGCACTTTTTAAAAGATGTAAAATGGTTGATAAAGTGAACCCTAAAGATTTATTTGTATTTAAATTGTTGACAGATAATTTTAAACAAGGTACATACCAAGTCAAACTACCTAGTTCTTCAAATACTTACGCTACAATAGAGAATATAAAGGCTAGAACAAAATATAAGATGGAGGGGAATAGTAAGCATCCATTCGTAAATGCTCATATTCAAGTTAAAGCTGAAATTCAAGAATTTACAAAAACAAAAAATCTAGATAATCCTAAAGAAATAAAAAAATTAGAAAAAATTATGGAAACAGAAATAGAAAAAAAGGCAACTACATTGATAAAGAGATTTATTAAAAAAGACACAGATCCTATAGGACTTAGAAAACTTGGTAGAACTCACGTAAGAAAATGGAATAGCCAAGAATGGGAAGAATCCTATAAACATTTACGTTTTCGTGTAACAGCAGATGTAAAGATTACCCAATCCGGTGTTACAGAATAAATACGTCCTCATAAGAGGGGAAATTTTCAATAAATAAAATTAGTCTCATAAGAGACTAGGGAGAAGAGAAACTATTAACAAAGCATCTTAATGTTTATAAGATGCTTTGTTAATAGTTTTTATACCTGTATAGCCGTATCACTTACGTAATCATTAGATCACTTCATAATCTACACCAATTCTAACAATTATCTTGAAGTTTTCGCACCAGAACCCTTTTTATTTAGTACGTAGAAAAATATAATTAACTTCCGTTAACGATAATTATGTAAATGAGCTGTCCAAATGGACGGCTTATTGTATTTTTTTCTTAGCGTGGTTTTTTTCCGAAATGCTGGCGTTACCCCAACTAATAAAGCAAAGCCGCCACCACAACTACTACAACTACCACCAAATCCCATTTTAATCTCTCTTTTGAGTAGGAGGGGAAAATTAAGGTCACTCATGTATTTTAATGGATTCACTTTACCTTATGTTTTTAAGGTTTAATTGAGCAGGTCCTTTTGGAAATAAAGAAAAGACACCCTAAGGTGCCTTCCTCCGACTTAAGAATCACATCTATGTATTGAAGAAATTTAGAAAAGATAAATACAAAAGGAGGTGCTTCTAACTATAATTTATAGATGTTTATTAAAGATCTCCTGATTTATGTAGAGCGGCCGTTACTTCATCACCGAAAGTATTTAAAGAGAATGTTTGCTCTTCTATTGGATCCATTTCTGTAGCTTCACCTATCTTGCCTTCTTGAAGTTCCCAGAAATAGTTATGTTCTTCTACGATTTTACTAAAATCTCTATTTACCCATCTTTCAGTGATTGCTAATAGTTCTTCTTTATTCTTAAAATCATTTTGGTTTAGAATGCTTCTTACTTTTACTGCATTCTTTTTAGACATAGGAGTTGCTCCCCGTCCGTCATTCACTTTTACTTTTTGATGAGTCATGCTATGCATAGCTGAAATAACTTCTTCTTCAGTAGAACTTTTAGTGATGTGAAGTTGTGCATTTGAACCTTCAATTTCTGCTTCATTCGATGGTGGTGCTTCTTTATAATCAGACTCTGCAAAAGCATGCTGCTCACTACCCATTGGTACTTCAGCAAACTGTAACATTCCATAAGTCATACCAGCCGCAAGTACTATTACCCCTATAATCGATCCTAGCCAATACGTTAGCTTCTTGTCCATATTCACTTCCCCTATCTACATTTTAATATTTCATATAAATAATACTATATAAAATTACCTTTTTATGGATATATCATTTTACCATGTTAAGTTATTTTATTACTAGCTACACATATTTACTTTTTCTTGATACTTTACAATGCTCTCTTTTGTAGCCGGATTCTGTTCGGCATTTTTTAATTGTTTAAGAACATTTTTCGCGTCGTCACAACTCATTTTTTCTCGTTCTTTATCCTCAAATGATTGTGCTCTCCTTTTTGCATATTCTAAACTTTCTTGTTCCTCACGTGCTTCTTTCTCTGTCTTCTTTTGCTTTTGCACTTTAGCTTCTTGTTGTTTATGGGTTTGTTCCTGCTTCGCTTTCTCTATTTCCGCTTGTTGTTGCGCCTCAGCTTCTTGACGTTGCTGTTCTTCTTGCTTCGCTTTTTCTTCAGCCTGTCGTTGTGCTTCGGCCTCTTGACGTTGCTGTTCTTCTTGTTTCGCTTTCTCTACTGCCGCTTGTCGTTGCGCCTCAGCTTCTTGACGCTGTTGTTCTTCTTGTTTCGCTTTTTCTTCAGCCTTCTGATCCTTATCCGCTTCTTTTTGTGATTTTTCTTCAGCTTTAGAGTCATTAGAAGTACTTGCGGTTTCATTAGATGAACATGCTGCTAATCCCATAAATAAAGTGCAACAAGTAAGTGTTTTTAATAGTTTATTGTTCATAATATGTATCCCCCAGCGTCTAAAATGTAAGATTTCTCAACTCATAGTAGCAAACATGTTATTCGTATATTGTCATATCATGTCGAACGAAAATAAAAAAAGACACCCTAAGGTGCCTTCCTCCGACTTGAACCATCTTAATTTTAATAATATGTATTGGACGCCCATCTTCAACGAATGGAAAGTAGAGATGATTCAATTATGTACCGATCTGGAGCGTCTCCTATATAGTCAAAAGGATAACAAGTTGTTAATGTTAATGTTGGCTCACTTTTGTCTACAATAACTGTTCGATCTTCTGAATCTGTTATCCAATGCTTGTTAATTCTATATGTATATGTTTTATTTTCATATTCCACGATAAGTTGGTCATTTTCCTTTAGTTGACCAAGCTCGGTAAAAACAGTATCTCTATGCCCACTTAAAACTGTATGCCCATTTCCAGATGGTGTAGTAGTTAAATCACTAACAAACATACCTACACCTTTTTTCAGTACTTTATCGTCAGCTCCCCAATATACAGAGTATTTCTTTTGTATTTTAGGGATAATTAAATATGCCACTTTATCTCCTAATTGATGGTTTACCTTTGAAGAGGGAATTTGTACAGGTTCTTCAGGTTGTAATGAAGTCTCAGTCTCTGTTTGATTGATGTTTGTTGTTTCATTTTCTTTAGAAGGTGTGGAGGTCTCATAGTGTTTCGCTTCGTTAGTCGTTAGCGACTCTGCTGATTGTCTAGCTCCATACCATTCTAGAAAATAATAGGAAAAGATAGTAAGTCCAATAACAGTTAAACATAAGCCTATCCATTGTTTTTTATTCACTTTTATCACTCCATTTGAAAACGACAGGATTTCTCCTGCCGTTTTAAGGAACTATTTTATGCGTTTGTCTTTTTACGACGGAACATTAATACAGATCCAGCTAATGCTAAGCCTAAGCTTGCTAACATCATTGTAACACCGTTTGATGCTGTATTAGGTAATTTTTCACCTTGTTTTTTAGTTTCTTTTTTCACAACTGTATTAGTATTTTTCTTTGTTTCTTTTGCAGTTGTTTGAGGCTTAGTATTTGTTGTTTGGTTGTTTTGTTTTGAATTCTCTTGCTTAGTGTTTTCTTGTTTAGCAGGTTCTTGCTTAGTATTTTCTTGTTTAGTTTGTTCTTGAGGCTTAGTAGTTTCTTTATTTTCTGTTGTAGTATTTGTGCTTGTTGGATACTTATAATCTTCACATGGAATGCCATCTTTATCATTGTCTAAACGATGTGGATCATTTCCAACACCATATCCGTTTTGATCCCAGAATGCTTGAGCATCTTGTTGGCTTTTAAAATGTCCACAGTTTTTTGTATCATTAGGACTTTTTGCTGCAAATGCAGAAGAACTGTACCCGACTGTTAATAATGTGAACGCTGTTGCTGAAGCTAATAGTTTTTTCATAATTTTCTCCATCTCCCTAAATGGTATGTATTTACATTGAAATATTTTACATTTAAAAAATTAAAAATACAATAATAATTTGTAGATAAATGTAAGATTTCTAGATAATAATAGCAAACTATTAATTTGTATATTGTCATATCATGTCGAGCGAAAATAAAAAAAGACACCCTAAGGTGCCTTCCTCCGACTTGAACCACTTTAATTTTAATAGTATGTATTGGATATTAAGTAAACACGTCCTATAAAACAGAATCATTTATTTTCACCAGATTGTTAGTGTACAAATACAAGAGAATCGAGATCGTTTGTTTGGCTAGATTAAAGCAACGCCACATCTATATGCTTGAGATATGTTACGTCTTCTAATCGGAGAATCTGCTTTATAGAACGTGTCCACAATTTATATTTTACTACATGTAATATTTATTTAGTGTAATTTTAACAAATATGTATAATTACATAAAGTTTATGATAAATAGAGAGTATACTTTGGTATTGTGTAATAAAGATATAGCCCACCTACGGAAATGGGTGGACTTTTTAAAGCATAAAGAAAAGACACCCATATAAGTGAACTGTACCCTATAAAATGGACAGTTTAATAAAAAAGCCCTGAAAAATCAAGCACTTAAAAGGTGGTTCCGATATTCGATCGGAGCCATCTTTTTTAATGTCCACTGATAACGATTATAATTATACTCCTCCATATAATCCTTTATGTTGAGCTCAAGGGATTCAAAGGTTTGACAATCTTTATAATCTAATTCATCTTTCATATGACCAAAAAAGGATTCCATTGGTGCATTGTCTAAACAATTGCCCCTACGGGACATAGATTGTCTGATCCCCATTTCTCTTACACGTTTCTGAAATTCAGGGTGTGTATAATGAATACCTTGGTCTGAATGTAGAAGCGCTTCAGGATGAATGACTTCTCCTAATCTCTCTTTCAAGTTATCTAATGTTTGATAGACGATATCCATTCGTAAAGAGGAAGAGACATGATAGGCTAAAATCTCTCGTGTTGCGCTGTCTTTTACACATGATAAATAAGCCTTCTTTCCTTTTCCATAAAATAAATAGGTAATATCCGTTAACATACTTTTTTCAGGCTCTTCTTGATTGAATTGGCGTTTTAAAAGGTTCGGACATGTTTTATGTTCTTGTGTCGCTTTTGCGATGTGTTTATAAGGATTCGCTCGGCGAATCTTTGTCACAAGGTTATATTTACGCATAATACGGTAAATACGCTTGAGATTCATACAAATTCCTTTTGTCTTTTCCAACACCATTTTGATAGAACGACCACCACATGTTTTCCCTTTTCGATTAAAAATTTCTTGGATCCATTCATAATCTGTTTCATCATTGCGTTCTTTTTCCAGCTGTTTATCTGTCTGATGAAGCCACGCATAGTATCCACTCCGACTTACCCCAGTCAGTGTGCAAAGGTAACGCACCATACGTGGGAATTGGAATCGACGTATGGTTTGTTCAATCAGTGTGTATGTTTCTCGTGGTGTTAACGCTTCTTCTGTAACGCCTGCCTTTCGAGTTCGTCTAACTTTTTTAGGAATGTCAATTCCGCTTCTAAAAACGCAATACGTGCTTCCGCTTTCTTTAATTTTTCATCAGAAGAGAGGGGTTTTTCCGAAGGGCGTCCCGTGCTTCCTTTCCCGCGGCGTTCTGTATAAAAGCCTTCCTCACCAAATTGTTCAAAGGTTCTTCGCCAACGTTTCAAGCATTGTTTTGGTTTCTTCTCACCGATCACAGCTAAGTCAAACCCATTCTCTAAAAAGATTTGGCTAGGACCTTTTCCTTGTTGATTTTCTTTTACCGCTCTTACTTTGAAATCTGAACAATAGCTAATCGAACGGTCCGACGCTTTTAATACATTTTTATTTTTTTCTAGCTGTTTCATTTGAATTTCGTTAAAAATAATTTTACCCATTCTCCGTACCTCATTTCTATCGTTGGTTCCATTATAACGAGGTTTTTTGATAAAAATACACAAAAACCCCGAATCATGGGGCTTTTTTTAAGTGTCCATGATTCGGGGTACAGTTCATAAGAGTGTCCTTTCCGATAGTTTTTTTAGCAGAAACAAGCAGCTCCAATTTGAACCACTTTACTTTTAAAATTAAAGAATCTGCGTTAATGCTGAGTTCAATACACGTTGTGCAGTAATAATAACACCACCAGGTGCTATTCCGTAAACACTGTATAAACCACCGTTTTGATTAGGAACAATTTCAACTTCATATTGAAGCGCTTGTCCCAAAGTAGAGTGAACTAAACTTAAATTTACAAATTCAGAAGCATTAGCAGCCACATTAAAGTTTATCTGTTCGATTAATGTTCTTGTACCGTCAAGTCTAAAAGATCTAACTACCCCAGTAAGTGGACCTGCAGTACGATTGAGAATTTTAACCCTAGCTCTAGTTGCATTAGTAGGTTGATTTCCTACGTTTTCAATTGGACCAGTAGAGAAAGGCATTTTAAATACACCTCCTACTAAATTAAAGAATTAATAATCTATAGATTATAGTATTCAATACTTTATTAAAATGATCTAAATCAATTAACCAATTTGTTTTAAAAATAAAAATGAAGTTTACATAACCTATCATTATCAATAGATAAAGAAAGTAAACTTATGAATATTAGTTTACTTTCAGTGATAGAAGTAGAACCCCATACCCATCAACCCAATATTTTGGAGTACCTCCCAAAAAAATTCACCTCAGATACAACAAAAGAGCCTTACCTCTGTAGGCAAGACTCCACTAGTGGAGTTATATAGTATTTACATAGCAAATAAGAAACATAAAACATATAATACCAAGTAGCAGAACCCTAACATTCCGCCTATAGCTAGTACCTGTTTAACCCAGCTCTTGATTTTCAGATTACTATCAATAATCGCTTGCACTCTTTCCATATCCGTTTCCTCCTATTAAGGAGAACCCTTAAAGACTCTCACCTCGCTATGATACCATTAAGGAATGACTAATAGAGGTCTAATTTTTGTCTAAATATATAAATATGCAATATTGCATATAAGAATGTATTGATAAAAATGTAAGCGTTTACTATAATAAAAGCATAAAGATAAATCACATCTTAGCATCAACAACAGAGGAGGAAATACTATGACAATTGCAATGGCAGTTTTAAAATTTGTAGGTGGAATCATTCCATTTGTACAAGAACTTTTAAAAGCAGTAATGTAAATTCATTATTCAGCAATTATTTATAAAAATTATCACATCTTAATACGAAAAAAGAGGAGGAAATAATATGGCAATCGCAACGGCAGTTTTAGCATTCTTAGGTGGAGTACTTCCATTAGTAACAACACTTATAAAAGCATTCATGTAATATAATTCTCTGCACTTATTTTTTAAAATTATCATACAAATGATCTGTATATCAAAGATGAATTGATGTGCAGATCATTTGTGTGAGCAAAGTCCCTTTAAGCATTATGAAGGGACTTTTTTAAATTTCTACATACTTGAGGTTCCGTCACATCAACATCAAGTTAAAGCACTTTTAAAACATTAAAAGGTGCTTTTTATTTATTATAAATACGAATGTAAACTTTTAGCCATTTGTTTACTTTCAAATTCACTTAAGGACACATTTTCTTGTTTCAAAAACCTCATGTTTATAAAGGTATACCTTTGTAAACGCTCGTTCACTTTTTAGGACGGTTCATTTGTAAAACTCAATAATTATGACTTTGCGCATAAATAATATAAGAAATAAATGGATATATATTCATTTGCTAAAAAAATAAGAATTGAAAGTTTTTTAATTTTTTTACAAATAGCACACAAAAATGACATACTTCTAGACTATTTTTATATAGAGGAATTATTTTTTGAAATGGTTACTACATATAAAGGAGACTTCAAAATGGATATGGATTCATATTATTGGGAAATGGTTAAGAAGAATATTGGTGTGTATTCTGAACAGGAACAAGAATGTCTTCGAAATAAGAAGGTCATTATTTTTGGACTAGGGGGAGTAGGTGGATATGAAGCAATTCTGTTTTCGCGAATGGGAATAGGGCATATTACCGGTGTTGATCCCGATGAATTTGAAGTTTCTAATATTAACAGACAAATGTTAGCGCTTTCTAGTGTTATAGGTGAACCAAAAGCAAAAGTTGCAGAACAGGTTGTAAAAGATATACATCCCTATATATCAACAAATTTTATACAAACAAGAGTAGATGAAGATAATGTAATCGAGCTTATAAAAGGGCATGATATTGTAGTAGAAGCCGTAGATGATATGCCTTCAAGAGTTATTATACATAGAACAGCTAGAGAATTAGGCATACCAAGTGTGGGGATGTCAGGTAGCCCCCCAACACGAGGATTTGTTTCTACATTTTTTCCAACCGGAATTCCTTATGAAGAAGCATTAAACATCTCAAGTGTCGGATGCAAATTAACAAATCAAGAATTAAGACAACAGATTGCTGATATAAAGAAAAGTCGAGCTTGGTATTCTGTGGAGAAAGGCGCACCAAAAGAGTGGGCGCAAGATTTTTGTGATGGAAAAGCAGGCTGGATTATCACACCGATGCGTGCTCATCTATTGTCACTATTTAGCTTTCATGAAGCAATACAAGTTTTAACTGGTCGTGAACCTCTAGCTAGAGCGCCTAAAGGCATTGTAATGGATTTAGATAGTCATATCCCGGTTCAAGTAAAAGAAGTCCCAAAGGGTGGATGGGATTATAAAACACTGTAAGGAGGAATATAATTTGTTAACAAAAAATAATGATATGCAAAATATATATGAAGAAAGTTTTACGCGAAATATTGGTGTTATCTCTATAGAGGAGCAGGAGAAATTAAAAAATTCTCGAGTTACTGTAGTTGGAGCAGGGGGCGTAGGAGGAATTACACTCATCCAATTGGCGCGAATGGGTGTGGGTTCTTTACATGTTATTGATCAAGATGTATTTGAAGCAAGCAATATCAATCGACAAATGCTAAGTTCCAACAGTAAATTAGGACAGCCGAAGGCAGATGTTGCTTTAGAAGTTTTGCAAGACATTAATCCATTATTACAAATAGAGATAACGAAAGAATTTGTTACCGAGGACAATGCATTAGAACTTCTAACGAATACAGATGTCATTATAGATGCAACTGATAATTTAGTAGCGAGAGTAATTATCCATCGTACAGCTCAAAAATTAGGGATTCCTTCTATTTGGATTGCAGTTACACCTCCCTTTAGAGGTGGCGTCATGTCTTTAACTCCTGACTCTACGCCTTATGAAATCGCGTTAGGATATCCGTCTTATCAACAAGAACTAACACCAGAAATGCAAAATAAAATTCATAAATTAAAAGATGGACGTGCTCTTCATTCGATCAAGCATGGTGCGGATGAGAATTGGGCAAATAATTATGTACAAGAAGATCGTCCATGGGCTGTACTGTCTCCCGTTGCGAATATCGTAGGCATTCTGGCAAGCTTTGAAGCATTTAAATTTATAATAAATCGAGAAGACTTAAAACCTGTAATAAGTCCAAATTTAATACAAATTAACCTTGCAAATCAAAATATGGTACATGTGTCTGTACCTGAAAATGATAGTTGGGATTATACAACATTATAGATGAGGTAAGAGAATATGCTTCCTTTTTTGTTACTGGGGATTATTGTTACACTCGCTCTACTTGTTAAGGATTATGCGCTAGCTGGTGCGGCTTGTTTATTAGGAGTTTTACTTGCTGTTGGACAAAAAACTTTATTACATCTTATTCAACAATATTCTTTTCCAATTGGTATTTTCTTTCTGATGCTATTCCTTTTAGTACCAATTACATCTGGAAAGATTACCAGTGAAAACGTAATAAAATTAATTACCTCTCCTATCGGATTAGGATCCATTCTAGCAGGTTTTACTGTGTCATACATAGGAGGAAAAGGTGTAGGAGTTCTACCTATGAATTCTACGATATTGTTAGGTGTCTTAATAGGTACTCTTATTGCCGTATTATTTACAAAAGGGTTACCAGCCGGATTAATTATTGCGGCTGGGATCATAGCTATCATTTCTATGAAATGAAAGGAATATTCTAAATGAAGATAAAATGGACACATATTAGTTTAGTAGGGATTTTTTTGATAATACTTATGTCTAGTTGTTCTAATATCAAAGAAACTTCTCAAAATGATCAAACTTCTAAAGTGGTAAAACAAGAATTAGAAATTCAGCAAGGAGAAGAAAATTTATTTTTACTTCATAAAAACTTAAATAATAAAAAACAGTATACATCTGATGAAATTATCTTATTTTTAGAACCATTTAGTGTACCTACAGCTCAAGCATTTGATGTACCAAAATTTTCATGGATGGATGAGTATGCCAGAAAAGGGTATGATACTTGGGCTATGGATTTCAGAGGGTTTGGTCGTTCTTCTCGCCCTAAAGAAATGTCAGATCCTCCTGCCCAAAACCGTCCGGTTATTCATTTGAATGATGCAACCAAGGATCTAGAAACAATTGTAAATTGGATTAAAAAGAAGAGAAACGTAAAAAGAATTCATATTGTTGGATGGTCATATGGAGGTGTTGTGGCTGGAAATTATGCAATATCCCATCCTCAAGATATTAATAAACTTATTTTATATGGGTATATGCACGGGTTCACACTTCCTATGATGACACAGCCTTTAGAAAACCCACTACAACCTAATCAGTTTAATCCTGAAGCACCAGCTTATCAAATGGTGGACTTTGATAAAGGAATGCATCATTGGCATATGATGATGGGAAATAAAAAAATTGTTACAGACGAAGCAATGGATGCCGTAAAACAAGTTTTTATTAATTCAGATCCTATGAGTAAGAAAAATAATCAAACGATTCGTCGACCAGTTGGTCCACTTGAAGATTTATTTTATATTTGGAAAAATCAGCCCCTATATGATGTATCTAAGATTACCACTCCATTACTTGTCATTTACGGGGAAGATGACATATTTGCAGACCGAAATATGATGTCAAAATTAACAAGTACAAAACAAAAAAAAGAAGTAGTAATCCCTGATGCAACACACTGGGCTGTTTATGAAAAGAATCGTAATACCCTATTCGAACAAACATTAAACTTTATAGAAGCGAAAGAAGGCAAACAGGAATGAAAAAGGGTTTACACATATTAGATGCTACCTTGCGTGAAGGAGAACAACAATGTGGTATTCGTTTCTCCAAGGAAGACAAAATTACATTACTTCACATGTTAGAGGATTTTGGAGTAAGTCTTATTGAAGTTGGACACCCTGGCATCTCTGAAGAAGAAGAAGAGATTTGCCGAGAAGTTGCAGCATCTGCAAAGCACGCCGAAATACTTATGCATGCTCGGGCGAAAAAAGAAGAAGTTCATGCGGCTTATCGTGCTGGTGCCGATTGGATAGGAATCTGGGCGTCTATTAATCCTATTTCTTTACAAACAAAGTATACCAATCGATCAAAAGAGTATGTTATTAATCAGGTGAAACATGCTATTGAAGAAGCAAAATCTTTAGGAATGAAAATCCGTTTTACTATTGAAGATGCTTCACGAACGGAATGGGAAGATATCGCCTACATTGGACAGATTGCACATATAGCTGGAGCAGATCGAATCAGTTTAGCAGACACTGTAGGAATTTGGGAGCCAGGTCAGTGTGCGACAATCGTGAAGAAATCTGTTGAGACATTCCCTTGTGAGATTGAAGTTCATCTTCATAATGATTTAGGATTAGCCATGGCAAATGCTCTTGCTGCAATTGATTCAGGGGCATCTGTCATTGATGCTACATTGTGCGGAATAGGTGAACGTGCTGGGATTGTTGATTTGCTAAATTTATCAGTATTTTTATCTCAAAAGCGTAATCTACAGTGCTTTAAACTACAGATGATTCCTGAATTAACGCAATCTCTCCAATTAGCTACTGGTTGTCAAGTAGATCATTGGAGACCGATTATTGGAAAGAATATATTTACTCATACTGCATCCTATCATATAAAAGCTGTTCAGCAGAATTACTCAGCATATGAGGGTATTCAACCTGAAATGATAGGCAGAGTAAGGAACATACAACAAAAACGTATAGAAAGAAAAGGGCCTCGGCTTTCAAAGTCTCTCCGAGTTAGTAAACCATTTGTAAAAGGAGCATCTGAGCTTTTATATCATCGTGATGGTCCAGGAGAGCGTTGGGTACAGATGGATTACAGAACTGATGAACGTGCTTCATTTTATGTAATACAGCGTGTATTTTACGACGCCCATATGGATGAGAACTTAGAAGGACATGTAGATACTCACGCACATCATTGTGATAGTGCCTTTATTTTCTGGGGGAATAGAATAGATGGTACAGGCCTCTTATGTGAAGTGGAAATTGAAGGAGAATTGCAAATAATTGAAAGTCCAGCATCTGTTTTTATTCCATCGGGGTTAAAACATAGGTACAAATACCTTTCGGGTACAGGGACATATACAAACATCGTACTAGCACCTAATTATAATTCTAGTTTGTTAGAGGAAAACTCATCAAAAGTATTTGTATATTAATTAAATAAAAAAGTTTTTATTTCTGTTATGATGATGTTTTAGTAAACCATCTGACTGATAAGAGTATAAGCAACCTCAATGTTCTTTATGTAAAAAAATAAAAAACAGATAGAATTCAATATGTTCTTTGAATTCTATCTGTTTTTTGAATGGCCCCAAAAAGAAGTAATCGTTGCCGTGCCCCCATTTAACTATATTTATATTTTATATAATTTATTAATATATTGATGTTTGTTTAAGGTATTTTATACAATATGAATAAAGACAGAATTTAGCTTAGCCAGCATATATAATTTAGCATAATAGGGGGCGCATAAATGAATGAATGAACGGTTGATGGTTGAATTAAATGATATAGGTCTATTAGTTGACAGATTAGATGAACATTTATTAGCCAATAAAGCTAGGATAGATAAGGATGACCTAAAGTCTGTTTCAACTATAGAAGAAAAATTTAGGGCAACTAATGTGGAACAACTAAGGAGTAGGAAAGGCCGTTTTAAGTGCTACGGGTGGCAATCCAACATTAGTATATTGAAGAATCAAAAAATATTCCCCTTTATTCTATGTCTAGGAATACTTGTCTCTTGTACTCCAAATAAATCAAATATAAAGCAAATCAATAGTACTTATCCAGAATTAAAAATAAATTATGATACATTTTATATGGCATCTACTTCCAATAATAAAATGTATTTACCTGTTGCTGATGATAGTAAAGAACGGCTACCTAATAAAATCCTTTCATATAACCTTTCAAACAAAGCAGAGGAAACTGTATTTCATTCAAAAATGGGTAGTGATGCAAATATACAAGGGGTACATGTTAATGAAAAATGGCTATTATGGAATGATACAAATGCTGTTGGCTCAAAAACTGTTCTTTATGGAAAAAATTTAAGTAATAACAAACAAAATAAAATTCATAAAACTAATGAAATTATAGAACCGTACCTTTATAAACATTATGTATCCTGGATGGAAATTAATGATCAGAAAAAAAATGCGGCTATTATACTATATGATTTAGAAACCAATACACAAACACAAATTGCCACCGTAAATTCCTATGACACAGCTAGTACTATTCTTCATATGAATGAAGATAAATTAATCTATACGAACTCTAACGAAAAACAAACTACCATAAGCATATATAATCTTAAGAGTAAACATACAATCACTTATTTAGTTCCACAAAATAATGTTTTAGCACCTAGAATTGTGGGTGATAAAATCGTCTATGTGAGCCTGTCTATCGATGAAAAAAACACTAACACTCAAATTGAAAATTATTTTATTTTGGATATAAACTCTAAACAGTTAACGCCTCTTTCTATTGAAGGTGTAAATAACAAGCAAGGGGAAACCATTGGGTCTCTGAGTGCAACTATGAATTATTGGGCTTTTACTACAGACGATCAAAAAGTTTGGGTGTATCAATTTAATAAAGAGGGTTACAAAAAAATCAAATTGGACATTCCAAATGTATTTCAATTACGCATGTCCGAAAATGGGGACACTAATATTATATGTGACAACCCAGATACTTTTCCAGAAAAAGTGCACGATTCTATCGTGTCTGTTTCATATGCTAAATTAAAAGCTAAATTCCAAAATGAAAAAACAGAATCCTATATTAAGTAGAAATCGGTATAACAATATATAATTATTTTATTTATAAAAAGTAAAACTAAGTTCTTGACTTTTATGATTTGTAAAACTGATTGCTAAATATCAATATAAAAAGCCAGTAACATCAGTACTTGTACATGATATTACTGGCTTTTTAAGTTTAACATTTTGTATCTTTTGTAAAACACGTTTCACCTTTACAAAAATTCAAGTATCCAAAAAGGTATACTTTTACAGACGTACCAAGAACTCACTACATATTTGAATACTTAGTAATGAGAAGTGAACCACAAGGTGTACCTTTTGATGTATTAGAATACTCCTGAAGAAATAAATAATTCTAATCATAAAGGGTAGTTAATATTAATTTGTTTTTGGCAGAGGTTTTGATAATTATAAATTCAACTTTTCTATTTTTGGGACGTTTCATTTACAGAAGATAGATAATAACATAATTTTCTCAATAAGGAATTTTCTGCTTTTAATATAATTTTTTCACAATTCATGGTATATCTGTATTAAGGGGACCTTTTCGGTTGATTAGGGAGAAAGATTATAAAAATGATATGGGAGGAACAAAAAATGTCATTGAAAAAGAAATTAGGTGTTGGAGTGGTTTCAGCCGCTCTTGGCTTATCTTTAATTGGTGGGGGAACATATGCATATTTTAGCGATCAAGTGGTGACAAATAATTCATTTGCTGCAGGTACATTGGATTTAGCTATGCAACCAACTACTTCACTTAACTTAGAAAATTTAAAACCTGGGGACAAAATATTAAAGAAATTCAATTTAAAAAATAGTGGTACATTAGATATTAAAGATATCATGATGAAAATAGACTATACTGTAAACGATTTAAAACAAAATAACACTACAGAAGATTTCGGTAAACATATTAAAGTACAATTTCTTTTGGATTGGGATCCTGCAAAAAGCCCTGTATACGAGACAACTCTTGCAGAACTAAAATCACAAAGCCCAGAGATTGCCTCCAAAGAAGTATTTCATTCTAAGTGGACTGAAACAGGGGGATTAAAACCTGGGAAAATGGATTGGTTTTGGATAAAGTTTGTATTTGAAGACAACGGCACAGATCAGAACGTGTTCCAAGGGGATAGTATTGCGCTAAAAATGGAGTTCCAAGCCAATCAAACAGATGGACAAGAAAGATAAATTTAAGAGCATATTACTGGTAAAAAGTAAAACTGAGCTTATGCCTTTTAATTATTTAAAAGATTGTAGGTTATTTAAAATGAGAAACAAAAAGAACTTGTAGGAATCCCTACAAGTTCTTTTTTAGATAATGTAAAAAAGTTAAAACAAACTATCTCATAATTTGAATCGGAGCAAACACTATAACCACGGGTTAATTTTATTATATACCAAATCTTAACATATGCACTTTTTGTATTTGAAAATTATGTGAATTAAGAAAATAAGATATTGCAACGGGCTGTCAATTCCTAAAAACACCAATTGTTCATTTCGTACAAAACACTTTAAATCAATATCTATTCAATAATAAATTATAAAAAATATAGGTATAGGTAAATAGAGAAGAATGTAGCATTCTTCTCTATTTACCTATTTTTATATTCATGATTAATTAATTATAATAAAATGAATTTCTTGTTATCACTAAATATAATTCTTAAAAACATGTAAAGCACTGCCATTCTGAACATGTATTATTGAAAGGGTTTGGAATTGTATATTTTCTACAAAAAACAAGATATAATTATTATTGAAGAGCAATTTGTAAGTCCCATTGAAATATGTGGTAAATTTACATGGGATATGAAATGCATATTCGAAAAGAGATAATGCACTTAAAAAAGTGTTCTTATCTCTTTTTTACTTATATAATGAAGAAATCAATTGTTTAAAACATTTTGGCCATGAATCAATGTATTGAGGTACGGGATTCAATTTTCCATTTTGTTAAATTTCATGTTTATTATATAAATTTTATATAACAAAGAAAAAGCACCCGTTTTGGATGCTTTTAAATCTTTTCTATAATATAAACTAATGTCTTTTTTGATGGTGCATGATAAGAGTAACTTTGATTATTATGAACATATATTTCGTATTTACCCATCACTTTAAATCTTTCTGTTTCAGATTCACAGAACTTTGTTACAGAGTCGCATAAAATAGTTAAATCTTTTCTATTATTGCATAACAAATTAGAAATTTGTTTTTCGGTATATATTCCCCCTACCGCTAATTCTTTCAGCATCTCTTCATATTGCATAATTTCTCCACCTTCCCAATCTATTCATTCAACAGAAAACATAATTATCCTTTTATTCAAATGAACAAAAATCTATCGCCGAAGTGACGGCTCTAAAGAGGATGGGAGAAACAAAGAATCTTCCTAGTTCCTTTTCTAATCGTTCTAACGCACCAACACACTCATTAGCTACGGTAGTTAATTCCTTAATGTTTTCGTTAGCTTTTTTTTATCTATATCAACTTTCACTTAAACTACATTCCATATCTTTTCGAGAAAATTGTACGCTAAGAAGTTTATAAAGGTTGGAATCACTTAACAGGCGTTTATAAATGTTTTCGTTCATAGTTATAAACGTGATAATCTTTGATTTTATAGGGAAACAAGTTATGTCCTTAAAAGGGGTCCACCACATCGCTATCAAGCTAACCCAAAAATACCCCCTAAAATGAAAAAATACGCTATTCTTTCTGTAGAATCAATCGAACGAATTCGTTCGATATCTTTTATTTGGATAAAAACCACCGATTCATTAAATCGGTGGTCTTATGTTTATATATTATATATTTGTATCAGTATCGAATTTTTCCAGTACTTTTAATAAAATAGTTAAAATGATTGTGGACACAATAGCTACAATTAAAATACCATGAGGTGATAACTGTACCGAAGTTAATCCGATTTTTGCGATTCCAAAATATCCAACATAAGTAGCTAAGAATGATGTAACTACTGAAATTGTAAATCCTAAAAATCCTAATTCGTCTAGCTTTTGCTCAGTCAGTCCACATACACTTAAAATCTTAGTAAAAATAGTCGCAACGAGGAATAATCCGATAGATAAAAGGAATAATGAAATTGCTCCAGGATATACAATTTCATCTGGCATCCATTTTCCTAATGCTAGCATTAAAAATGCAGGTAGGAAAAGTGGTAAAAACAGTCCTAGAATTATTACTAAGCCCGCTGTTTTATTCGGTGTTTCATTATTATTTTGATTACTCATAAATCCTCCTAAATACTAAGATGAAAAATAACTTCTTAAAGAGTTCAATATATATTACCACATTAAAATCACCGAATTGAAATTATTTTTTATTCAGAAAATCGAGCGGGTTATCTACTATTTGTAAGCTGGGTACTCGGTGTTTTACTGTATACGTTATTTAGGGTTACCGCCAGCATTTCGGAAAAAACCCACGCTAAAAGCATGCAAGATTTTATACAGTTTTTCGGCTAATCTAATAACAAACGAGAATCCTAAAACTACGCCAGGATAGGAATGTATAAAAAAATGCATAGATCCATAGAACAAAAAAGGAGGTTCCCTTATGAGAGTAGGGGTTCCTCCTTGTCCTTGCTACCAATAATAGGACGTTATGTTAAACCATCCTGAATATTCTATACAGTCTACTCGTCACGTTTATTGTGCTGTTTCATAATTAAAATCCTGTAAAGGCAAACTAACTTAAAAAGCCTTTGGAGGAACTTATGAGACAATTTATCGTGACATTAGTAATGTGTATGACCATTTTTGTAAGTCCATATCAAGCACAGGCAAGTGCATCAGCATCCTTACCATGTAGTGTTATACTAAATCCACTCAACAAAGCAGACAAGAATGCCAAAGGGGTTGCTTTGGTCTATAAGGTGAAGTTAACAGGGAGTTTTCCACGAACAAACATAAGCATTCTTGGTGTACATCTACCTGACCCAAGCACTTTAGGTAATTACGATACATACGAAGGTTTTGCCTTCATTCCAGACAAAATTAGTTGGCGATTCAAACTGTATCCTTCTGAAGAGGATGATGATCCTACTTGGGCGGGGAGAATTGACATTATTACGGCAGAAATGAAAGGCGTACAGATTCAAGTACGCCCATCCAATTCCAAAACCGAAAAATTAGGATTACCTGTTTTAACAAACAGTATCAAAGCCTGTAAATGAAGAACAATCCATACACCTTCCAATAACGGAAATTATGTAAATATGAACCCCCTTCAGTAAGTAAACTGAAGGGGGTTTTTCTAGATACATGGAATACCGATAAGTAGGGTTATGTAAACTTATATAAACAGCTTATTTATAACGTAAAAAAACAGAAAATTCATGATATAATAGACCTTGTAATATCCATAATTCGGAAAAAATATTAGGAGGGAATTTATGCAATCATTTGTAAGACAAAATATAATTAATTATAAAACAATAGATAAGCTGTTTCTAATTTTAATTTTACTATCTGGTACTTTAGCTTTTAGCATAGATCAATTTTTATATGTTACATTTTTCTTATTAGGGATTATGTTTATATATAGAAGCATAAGAGATTTGTATTTAAATGTTTCATATATAATTATTGGTCTTGAATTAGTAGTAGGTGTATTTCTAGCCATATATATGGCATTTAATTATTTAGTTGTTTAGATGAAATTATAAAAAAGAATACTGCCTTTAAAGGTGGTATTCTTTTTTAGATTAATGAATTGTTTTTTTGTTTACAGGTTTCTTGAACTTTTTTATTTATAGGGTTTTGAATCATTTATAGCTAATTTTGTAATAAATTTCTCAATATTGATATACTTGTTAATTATGGTTTTAATATTCAAAATTAACAAAAAATAAAGTATAATAAAAATGTGATGGTTATCACTTATGTTTACTCCTTGTGCTGAAGATAAGATCGTATTCTCCGATCTTATCTTTTTTTGTTTGTAGAAATTTAATGCAAAAAAATAGAATCCTTATTATAAGGATTCTGCAACAAGAACTAACAATAATAAATCGTTATAATTATTGTATAACTCAACTAGTTTTACACGTATCTCGTCTGAACCCCTTCTATTTTTTTGACCCAAAAACACATCTCATGCCAAATTTAGTAACTGCATATGTGGTAGAAATCTTACGAATCGTACCTTCAGGAAAATCACCTATTCTTTTACGTAAAGTAGATGAATCTATTCCCCATTCTTCGCAAGCTTCAGTGCTACTCATAATTTCATTATTTGATAAATCAAGATCTCCCCAGTTTACATCCCTAAAAGGAAAATCTTCCATGTTATACAGTAATTCATCCAATATTATCTTCTCATCACCCTTAAAAACTATAAGATTATTTATATTAGAATTCTCCCATGAAATTTCCAACTCTTCCACACTTAAAAATTCACTATCTGCTAAGCCTTTAAAACTTTTTTTGGGGTTCTCCCATGTTAGATAATAAAGACCTTCCCTTACTTTAAATATAGCTAGATCCCATGTTTTTTCTGGATTCATTCCTTTATAAATTCTTTCTGCAATCATTCGTTTTCTCTCCTTAACTTTCACGTTTGCGTGATTTGTAGTCCTGTTATATCACGCAAACGTGAAAGTAGAAGTCTTTTTTATAAAAATAAAATATTAATTTTTGTTTGTAATCAAGTAACTTTGCACGTATCTCGTCTGAACCCCATAACGAAAACATTGTTATATCAAGGGATTTTACCTTAACGTACAGAATCTGCGAAATGTTGGTGCTACCCCATCGCTATCAAGCTAAGCTTATGCAAAGTCAATTTTAGGCGAGATTGTTTCTTTTTTCTAAAGGGCAAGTGTGGGTGATTGAAAGATTTGCATACGAAATAAACCCTAACGGGTTTCACTTTTTTGAATTAAGCGGCTTGATTATCAGGCATGGTACAATTGTAAACGACACCTAATATATCAAAGACCGTTTTTTTCTCATATCGATGAGATTTCCGCCCGTTTTGCTGTAGGAGATTGAACAGGCGAAGTAACACCTTTGATAGCTCTTGAGTGTTTTTTTGTATAGTTTGGAATAGAAGAAGAAAATAGTCTTTAATCATATATATGGCTTTATACTCACTAAGCTCTCGTTTTTTCTTCATGAGGAGCAATTGGCGCATTTGAAACATGATAGAAGAACAGAGTAGAATGGCAATCAACTGACCATATAAATGGCACTCCAATCGTTCTGGTTTTATCTTTTTACAATGATGAATTTGAAAGAATGACTTCCACGTTTTAAATAAAATTTCGATTTGCCAACGCAAAGAATACCAGTCATGTACCTGTCCCATCGGGACAATATCTGTAGGGGTGTTTGTCATATATACATTGATACCACTGAGTCGTTTACTACGAGGAGAATACTTCATTCCTTTCTTTTTTTCTCTTACAGCTTGATCTTGTAATCGTTTTTGTTGCTGTTGTTTTGTTAATCGATGAACAATTACACGAGCTGGCACTTTATCAATCATTCCTACATAAGCATCAGCTATTTCACATGTTTGTCCTGGTTGAAGGGAGTTCATTAACGTCTCCATATCTATCTGTATATACTCTGTACCTTTCTTAATTCTTCCATCTTGAAAATAATCAGGGTTAGGATTTTTTTGATAAATACGTGTATTTGACTTGATACGAGAGATATAGTAGGCCTCGTTATCTTGTATATATTGAAGGTCTTTTAAATGAAAATAACCTAAATCTCGGATACATAAATCATTCGCTGTCACAGTTGGGGCACACAGAGAGCCGTAAGTGCGATCATGTTGTTTACCTGGACCTGTATGAATATGTAGGAACTGTCCACTTAACAAATCATACTCAAGTTGAATTTTTATCCCAGCTGTATGGCTGCATCCTCCTGCACCTGGATAAACCGATGAAAATACATCCGGGAGTTGAAATGCAGTTGAATCTAAAATACGAATACGCTTGAAAACAGAAGTATATGGAGAAGAAATCGGCATAGATGAGATCAGTTTTTGGTTTAGTAGTTCAGCTAGTATGTGTTGTAAAAGTTGGACGGCCGCCTTATTAAATCGTTGATTCAGTCCTTCAGGACTGATAAGCACTGCTGTTGATGCTTCTAAACAGCTAGATAACTGAGTTAAAGAAGTCATAGCTACATTTTGGCTCACCCATACACATAAAGCGACTAAATCTTTTGCTTGGTACTTACTGGTTCGTTGTACAAAACCAACATCTCTAGCAAGATCCCGTAAGGTATTTGGAGATAAAAAACTTTGAATCTCTTGAGCAAATAGTTGTAATTCGTCAGACACAGAAACAGACATAAAAAACGCCATCCTTTCCTATGATTCTACAGAAAGAATAGCGTATTTTTTCATTCTAGGGGGCATTTCTTTTTATTAGCTTGATAGCGATGGGGTGCTACCCATAATGGAAATGTAAAAATTCATGCCTCTTTTACAACTTTAGTTTATCAATGATAAAACCTATTCAAATTGGAAATCCGAATAGGCTTTATCGAAAATTTGAGTAATACTTAAGGACGTTTTTTTATAAGAATAATGCTTTAATTTCCCTTTAAAATCAAGGAAATTCATATAATCATAATCAAACTGCTTTTTTAGCTTTTACTACACCAAAAGCGTTTTTTCTCATGCTATAAAATTGAAGGATTAAAGAGATAGCCATCGAAAGGATTGCGAAGTATATTAATGCTATAGTTCCCATTCCCAAAGATATAACTACTCCACCTAGTGTAGCTCCTACTGCACTCCCTAAATAGTTAATAGAACTATTTAGAGCAACCGCGGCACTACCGTGTTTAGGTTGATAAGATAGTAAAATGTGTTGTTGAGGTGCGCCAGATGCCCATCCCATAGCTCCCCAGATGAAGAATGGTAAGTACTTTATTATAGAGAGATTAATCATTAACGGAATGCATATTACAGAACATGTCAAAATAATTAAAATCATTGCCATTAATGTTTTCGGTTTTTTAAAGTAATCAATTAAGTATCCAATTAATACACTACCAAATAATCCGCCTAATCCCCATGCCCACAAATAAACTGTTAGCTCGTTTGAATCGGTTAGGTCATGAATTAAAGGTGATAAATACGTATATAAACCTAAACTCGCGATACTTGCAAAGAATGTTATTAATACAGTTACTGTTACTCTTTTATCTAAGAACATTGCAAGCCTTTCTTTCATAGCAGGTGGTGCTGTAACTGGAACCTGAGGTAGAAACTTAAGAATACTTAAAGCAGCAACAACACTAAGTACAACTACAAACCACATTGCTAACTGCCAATCAAATTGATTGGCAATATAAAGACCTATAGGAACACCCAATACAGTTCCCATACTCATACCACCTATTGTTAATCCTAATGCCCGACCTTTTTTTTCGACTGGAACTAACATGGTAGATCCTGCTACCGCCATTGGTGAAAATAAGCCTGCTCCGATACCAGCAATTGCTCTTGATACCAAGAAAATAGAAAAATTTGGAGCTATGGCTGTCAATGCATTAGCAAGCCCAAAGATTACTATGGAAATTAATAAAACTTTTTTAATAGGTTTTCCTGCTAAGAGGGACGCAAATAATGGAGCAGATATTGCGTAACATAGTGTGAATATACTTACAGCTTGTCCCACCTGGGAAGCACTTTTTTGATAAGTCTCACTTATTCCAGGAACAAGCCCTGCAATAATATAGGCATCAAATCCTAAGGCAAACATACCAATCGCCAAAAATAGAACTTTTTTCATAAATAAACCACCTTTACATATTTAAAAATAAGAGAATTTCTAAAATAAACCTCTATAAGCACAGTATTTGTAATAGTTTGCTTTTCGAAAGTCTTAATTTTGTAACTAAAATAATTAATTTCAAAAATATAAAATATCAATATTAAGTTTAATCACTATTTAGGATTTCTAGATTACTAATTGAGTTAAAAATCCCCTGTAAATAACGCTATTAAAATTAAAAAATCTGCAGATTTGGTTAAATAAATCCAGGGGGGTAAGTGTTACTCTTTTTGCTTTAATATGTTAATATTAGTATACAAAATAGGGGTAATTAAATAAAATGAATAATATTAATGCAAGGGATGAAAACAACTCATGAGTATCATTAAGTATGAAATTTTTGAAGCAGTAATCAAAACAGGAAGTTTTACTAAAGCCTCTGAAATTTCAAATATGACTCAATCAGCAGTGAGTCATGCAATTTCTAACTTAGAAAAAGAATTAGGAACTTCTTTGTTCACAAGAAATGGACGTAGCATTACATTAACCCCTAATGGAGCAAAGGCGTATGAGTATATTAATGAGATACTTACAATAAATCGAAAGTTAGTGAAAACTGATTTTTCTGATCCGTCAAGATTGCCCAAAACACTTACAATTGGAACGTTTACAAGTATCAAAAACCATATTTTGCCCCAAATAATTAAAAATTTTAATAGCTTATATCCTTTTATTGAACTTGTTATTTTTGAGGGCACATATGATGAAATTGAAGATTGGGCATTAAATAGAGTTATAGACCTTGGATTTACCATTACCGAAAATCCAAATTTAGTATCCATTCCTTTCTTAGAAGATGAATTAGTCATAGCAGCTCCCAACGGTGTAGAAATTTATCAGAATGATAGTTTATTAAGTGATTTCTTTCAAAAAAATTCTATCATTATGCCAGCTGCACCTTATCGAAAACAAGTTGAAAACTTTTTAAATAAGCATAACTTAGTACCAAATATCCATTCACACATAAGTGACTGCAATACAATTGTGAAAATGGTTAATTTAGGAATAGGAATTTCTATAGGACCAAAATTATTTTTAAAATCTTTTGAGCATATACAAATTCACAAACTTCCAGATAGGCACTATAGAAACATATACATTTCACATCCAATTCCAACTATGGATACTCCTACACAGGAGCACTATGTACAAGAATTTATAAAAATAGCAAGGAACTCGATATAGTTCCTTGCTATTTTTTATCCTAATCGTCCAAATCCACTTTGCTCGCTTAATAAAACCCGATTATCTGAATGGTTATATGTCACCGTATAAAAGTCCAGTTTACTAGAATCAATTTTATTGAGTAATTCTTGTAAGCACATCGCATCTTTTAAATTTGGAAATCCATAAGAAGGTTCTTGTTCTAACATCACATAGTCAGTAATATCTCTTACAACATTAATGATTCTTTCTAACTTTCTATCACCAACATAATCTTCATCTAGATAATTAAAATCCAATACTATCTCTTTTTGATTATCAGTTTCTGTCCAAATACTTAGAGAATCTTCATACCAGTTTGGTGTATCAAAAGCAAGTTGTGAAAAAACTAAGCGGTCATCATTATCAATAAATACAAAGTCTAACTCTCTTCTTCTAAATAAATTCACAAAGCTACTGTACCCAGTAACTATTGCTCCATTAATTTCGCCTACAATGGAAACACTGTCTGGAACGGCATCACCAGATATCGATTAATCTGATTACACTCCTTGAATGTTTTTTATGTTTAATTGAGAATCGAAATTTATCCACTGCATAAGATCCAAGGAGTGAATAATTTCACTAATGACACCTGTTGTTGGACGATAGTCATTAATTCTATTTTTTTCCATAAAAAGTTTGCTCTTACTAATTTAAGATTGTTTTCTTTCACATATGTTTTTAATAATCGAGCAGCTTTTGAGTATCTTGCAACCATACACATAAAGCTACTAAATCTTTTGCTTGGTACTTACTGGTTCGTTGTACAAAGCCAACATCTCTAGCAAGATCCCGTAAGGTATTTGGAGATAAAAAACTTTGAATCTCTTGAGCAAATAGTTGTAATTCGTCATACACAGAAACAGACATAAAAAACGCCATCCTTTCCTATGATTCTACAGAAAGAATAGCGCATTTTTTCATTCTAGGGGGCATTTCTTTTTATTAGCTTGATAGCGATGCGGCTGAACCCCTAAATAAAAACAAGTAAGAAAGTGGAGTGCAATTTATCTAAGAATATAGAATTTCTAACAAAAATTCTATATTATGTTATATAATGATGTTAACAAACCATATTTTAGGAATTACCCCGATTGTGTAGAATGTATATTTTGTTTTGATGAGCTAAAATATTTAGCTAAAAGAACTTGTAGCGGGGCCTGTTACAAGTTCTTTTATTTTATTTGGAGAATTACTTTTCATTAAATGAAAATACGAAAAAAAAAGAGGGATTTCCTTTAAGGACAAAAAATGAGCTTATATTTGTTTATTTATTTTATGTTACAGTTCCATATGTTAGTCAATTACAATACTGTTAAGAAGGAGTATACATAATGAAAGCAAAGAAACTTATAACGTTAGCACTTCCAATTATGTTGATGGGAGGTTGTGCTACAGATAAAACAGAGACGAAAGCAAAAGATAAAGTAGAAGCTAAGTCAGAGACGAAGGAAAAGGTAGTAAAGGAAAAGATGTCGAAAGAAGACTACCCTGACCACATGTATAAGTTAAAAAGTGATTTAGAGTACGAACTGAATAACTTTATGCAATTAGCGGCTCAAACGAAAGATAAGAGCAATGACATTCATAAATTAAACAAAGAACTGTATGAAAAAGAAACTGAAATACAAGGTATCATATCTAAATTCCATAAGATTGAACCACCAAAAGAGTTTGAGAAAGAACATGAGACAATCTTAAAAGGAGTAGACTGTTATAGTGAATCCTTTACACTCATAGTTAAGTCAGCAAAAAGTAATTCTATAACGAAAGAAAAGACACAGAAGTCAAAAGACTTAGTACTAAAAGGTAATGATTATATAAATGAGGGGTATGGCGACACACTATCTGATGCATTAACAAAAGCATCAGCGAAGAAATTAGAGGAACAGCAAAAGAATGAGAAACCTTCAGAGTTCCCGAAAGACAGTAAAGAGTTTGTAGGTGAATGGGGTCACATCGAAGGTTCTGAATTTGTTAAGGCATTAGACTTTAAAGAAGATGGTACATATACGATTTTCGATGATAAAGGTAAAACATCATTCGAAGACAATCATATGACAGGTAGATGGTCTTACAAACCAGACTCGAAACAATTCACAATGACTATTGGTGAGTATGTAAAAGACGGTCAAAAGATGGATACAAGTCAATTAAACGGGTCAGTAGACTATACGCTAGAAATCTTCTTTGAGGGTTACTTAAACATGGTAGACGGAAAAGGTAACAGAATAGATGTACAAAAACGTAAATAATATAGTATAAGCCATTATAAAGGTACTTGGAACAGAACGAAGTAATGTAAACAATAGGTTGTAACAGGTTACTGGTCAAAAGGTAGCCTGTTTACATATAAGAAACAATATATTAAAGGGTATTCAAAATGAAAGCAAAGAAACAAGGATCACAAACAAAGGGGTATATAACAATGAAACGGAAACTATTAGCAGTAGCGTTACCAATTATGTTAGTAGCAGGGGTAGGATGTTCAAATAAAGACGTTGCAGAAGATAAGAAGACTGATAGTCTGCAAGTAGCGGAAGCGGATAGTCAAGAAGTATCAAAAGGAAAAGAAAAATCAGACAATCAAAAAGTGTCAGAAACTAAAGCAGAGAAAGAGTACAAGGGTAAATTAAACGCTTTACTAGAAGACCTAACGAAACAAGCATTAGAATTAAGTGATGTCTTAAATAACGACAAGACAGTACATGATAAAGCACCTGAATACATAGAGAAGTCTGAACATCTGAAAAAGACAGCAGATAAGTTAATCGAATTAGACCCTGGCGAGAAGTATGCAGACGTACAAAACACTGTAAAAGACGCTATGTATGAAGCAAAGGCTGGTACGCTTTTAATAGCGCAAGGATTAAACTTGAAAGCCGAGGATTTAGTTCAGAAAGGTTCAGAAAAAATGGAGAAAGTTTCTAAATTACTACTTGAAGTAGATAAAAAGTTGAAAGCGCTAAAATAAAAGAGGGGGTATAACACATACCCATCAAGCTAAGATTTTAAAGTACCCCCTAAATGGAAATTTTGTGTTTTTATAGCATCGAGGTTTATTTTTCTCTTTTTGGGGATAACTTGTTTTCTTAAGTTAATGGAAATGGGGCAACCTGTTCTGTTAGGTTGATGGGCATGGGGTCACCATATCATCTCGGGAAAATTGTACGTTTAGACACATTTTAGACAAAAATAGCCGAATCCCTGTACGTTAAGGGGTCGGCTATTTTTTTTATGTAATCCTTGCTAGTGAAAATAAATAAAATAGTTTACTTATAGCAATACATCTATTCCTATTATTTAGTAGACTCTTTCATAAATAGAGCTGTCCATAGCGCAGGCACACCAAATACTTCATTTGATTGTTCAATTTCATTCATCTTACGTATTTCTATTTCAGAGAAGTCTTTAAAAATGGTTCTTAACTTTTCATCTGTAAATCCTAGTCCTCCTTTAAGGCTTCGTAATCTGTATACTTCCCAATCTGTTATGTCTGCTCCACCTAACTCTCCACCTTGAACAAAGCAAGTGATTGCAAAATGTCCATTTGGTTTTAAAGCTTTTTTTACCAAATTTATATAACTCATTCTTCTGTGTGGAGCAATGTGATGAAAACATCCTGAATCATACACAATATCATATGCTCCCTCTTCAATTTGCAAGTCAAAAATATTACTGTAAATAAAATTTACATTTACATTTTGTTCTTTCGCCCGTTCTGTTGCCCATTGAATTGATTCTTGCGATAAGTCTACTGCATCAACTAAACATCCTTTTTTAGCAAAGTAAATTGCATTCCTACCTGGACCACATCCGAGTTCCAGGACTCTTCCTGGATTAAGTAATTTCCCCTCAAAATATTTTACTAAATTCTCATCTGGTTTATTAGCAAAAAAGGGGATTCCTTTTTCACGATTAGAATAAAAATCATCCCAAAACTGAGCTGGTTCACGTAATAATGAATCTAACATCTCTAATAAATCTTCATAACTACTAATTGTTTCCCTCAAAATGATCCCTTCTTTACAATTAAATTTTACTTTTTAATTGTACTAATAATTCTAAAGATTGTTGTTTCATCGGTGTTAAAATCACTTTAAATTGAAATAAACTTAAATACCCAAAACATTGTTATTTATAGTCATTTAACATATATAAAGCCCTCAATTTTTTCTTTTAAATCACGTTAAAGGCAATTGGTTTACTCTTTCTCAAAAACCCATCATACGTTTAAGAATGCCGTTAGAATTAAAGGTTAATTTCTAATTTTCAAACTTCTCATTACAAATATTACAATAATTTTACAGAAAATTATTACACGTTCTTGTTAAATAAATCTCTTCCTTAAAGCCTGTATGGATATTCCCAAAAGTTTATCTACACCAGATTAAAAAGGAGAACATTTTCAAACTTACTTTACCCTGTGTACAGAAAATTGTATGTTTATGAACAGAGGATAAAACTCAATAATATCAACGTTTTCTAGCTGTAATCATGTTCATAAAGTGTGTAAACAAATCAATGTTCAATTAAACTTAGGTTTTTATTTTTCTGAACATGTATTCATCTTTAAAAAATGCTGTAATGATAAGGTTTTGTAATCCTTAGCGTACAATTTTCCCAAAATAATATAGTGACCCCCCTTATGAAAAGGGTTCTTTTCTTGTTAATTTAACAAACATTTCTTAATACCAAAAAATGGTTTTCGGATGATATATTTAGAAGGGTACCTGACTATCATTTCTTATTGAACTTCAGAGTCCGAATGACTTGTTAAGTTAAATAAAACATGGAAAGAAGGTTAAGAATTATGGCAATAGCTGATTTAGATGTGTATTTGATAGCATTAATAAAAAAGACTTATCCTGAATATGCTTCGTACGAAGCTACATCAGATACTTCAAAGTTATCAATCAAAAATACAGAAAGTTATGGTTTTGAAATTAAAGAAAATAAACCACAAGGGACAATGTTTATGGGAGAATCTGTACTTAAGAATGATACGAATGAAACTCAAACAATACATTCAGATGCTTTTACCAAAACAATTACTGATTCCGTAACGCTTTCGGTAACAAATGGAATAACAGCTGGAGTGAGTATAAGTATTAGTGGGAAAATCTTTGGAATAGGTGCAGAATCAAGTATGTCGTTTGAAGTTAGTACAAGCACTACTAATGAGCAAACTAGTGAAGAATCTGTTGCATACACAGTCCCTAGTCAAACGGTTGTTGTACCTGCTAAAACCACATATTATGTATATACTTCGCTACAAAGAAATCAATTAGAAGGAACTGTCCGCTTAAAAGCAGATTTATCTGAACGATTTTCTGTGAGATTGAAATATGGTTCTGGACAAGCAGAAATCGGTGGTGATTTATACTATTTTATAAATGAATTCCACTCAGCACTTCCATTACCAAGTGGGATTTCGTTAAATCACAAGGATAAATCCATCCATTTTGAAGGAGTTGCAGAATATATCTATGGTACTGGCACAAAATTTTACGTCACTATATCAGATACACCTTCTTCACAAGGAATTCAAGAACACAAATCATTCGATGCTAAAACCGGACTAGGTACTTATGAACTTCGCTTAAATGGTAAAAACTTCGATTTCGATCTTAATGATTTGAAAGAATATATGGATTCTAAAGAGTTTGAAAAGCTTAAAGAACAAGAAAATGAAATAGTATAAATAAAAAAGAGCAAACTGTATTTTTTATACGGTTTGCTCTTTTTTTATTTTGCTTAGCGTACGAACTTCGCGAAATGTTGTCGGGACCCCCAATAGAGTAAACCCTGTTGGGATGTTCTGTTGAGCCTGATAGAATGGTACCTCATAGTGTCCCATATGGCTTGTTTCAAAACTTTTGTTCCGTACTTCCACAAAAAATCTCCACCTTCTGTTTTTGACCGCTCTTGAAATGACATCTGCAAGGCGACTTAATTTATGGTAATTTTTTAGCGTACGATATTCGCATTTTGTTAACGGTAACCCTGTGAATGAAAGTAAACTTCTGGCTAAAAGTTTACTTTCGATCTTTGAATCATTTATAGCTCATTTTGTAATAAATTTCCTAATATAGAGATACTTATCAATTGTGTTTTAATATTCAAAATTAACAAAAATTGAAGTATTATAAAAATATGATGGTTATTCCTTTTGTTTACTCCTTGTGCTAAAGATAAGATCGTGTTCCCGAATCTTATCTTTTTATTTTTGGATTTTAGATACAAAAAAGGAACCCTTAATAGCTTAAGGATTCTGCAACAGGAAATAACAGATATATAACAATAAAAAGAATTACTTATATTATAATTTAAAAATAATACAAATAAATCGAGAAAATTTCGAATGAATCGAATATTATTACATACTTAATTATAATTGATTAGGAATTGAAGTAGTAATCTGTCATCTATTCCTTCATTTTAAAGAAGATTGATCTCAATCTTCTTTTTTTTGTGTATTCCCCTCTCCCCTAGAAGGAAGGATAAAGAATTACTTAATAATAGTGGAAATTGCCTGTTTGTAAACGGGTGTTTTTGCCCATCCCCTTGAAAAGGGGGAATAAGAAAAAAGCAAACTTCTCTTTTAAGAAGATTTGCTTTTTTCTAAGCTATATTCGTATTCTTTGACTCTTCTATATTTGCTATGGTAAGCACTTTTATAAATACAACGTATTTATTGATTAAGAAAAATATAAAATCCTTTTTCCCATCGATCTTTGAGCCATTGCAATTCATCTTTCATATTTGGAACGTATTCGTTTGTTCGTTCCAACAATTTATAGGTTTCTACTAGTTCCAAACATCGATTTGGACTAGTAAGAGAATGTATAAAGAGCATATCACGTGTTGTTACCGAACCAAAAGAGATCCCTTCACGGCTCACCGATAATAACTCTTGAATTTCCTCTTGATCCATATTTGTTTTCTTTAGGTAATTATTCATATCAATGAATGTAGTGTAACTCCATTTCATATTATCATAATCATTTTCTTGTAGGATCATTTCACGATAAGATTCCATATCTTGTATGAGGAAATTACGAATCGCATCTATAGAAAATTGCATGTACCAAACTTCCTTTACTGTATAGGGGATGTGTGAGTTTTAAAGTTCCTTAAAAAAAGTATTCTCCTAATATGTAGAGAAATACTTTTTTACTTTATCATATATTTAAGTTCTTAGCCTGTTTTAATAGCTGGTAATTTTGAAGAAAGAATCGTCATCGCTTCTCCTTTTTTGGGGTTACGACCGTTGCGCTCTGCAAGTTCCTGGACTTCGAATGTCCTCAAAAACCAAGCAACTGTACTTTTTCTCCTTGCTGTAAAGATTTTGCGATTTGGTCCAATATTACTTGTATCGCTGAATGTCACTTTAGGAGTTATTTTGCACCTATTTTGCACTATAAGTAAATATAAAAAGCCCAATTTCTCATTAAAATTGAGAAATTAGGCTTTTTTCGTTGCTCCATTAAAGCGCCAGATAGTTGAAGAAGGTTCTAGAAATTTAATATGAAATTACTTTTTGAATCTGATCATTAATATTTCCTTTACTTAATCCTCCGTGGTAACATACATCTATCATTATAACTACAAACGATTCCAAAAACGACTCAATCATCGAGCTCCGATCGAATATCGAATTTCGATGGCTGCATAGTCTTTTTTACAGTTGTCTACTTGACGGGGATAAGTCCAGATCCCGTAAATTAATCTGTTCTTTTTTAATCATATGCATAGCTTCCACTCCTGCAAGAATGGATGTAGCTGTGCCAAAAGACTTGAACCCTAACATAGAACGCACACGTTTCTTAATAAAACGATGATCTTGTTCCACTATGTTATTGAGATATCTAACTTGTCTTAGCTCTATGCCTTCAGGCATATGCTTTTCTTCTTTCAACGCTCGAATTGCTACAGGATAAGCGGGGTTCTTATCTAATGTTATCACACGAGGTTTAGAAACATACGAAAAAGCGCTTGGCTGCTTGTTTATCTCTTGATTTACTAAGAAAAAAATCAATGGTGTTCCCTTCGGAATCTACAGCACGATATAAATACATCCATTGACCTTTTACTTTGATATAGGTTTCATCAACTCTCCATGAGTCATTTGTTGATTTAAGATGATATCGTACTTTCTCTTCTGATTGAGGCCCATATTGATGAACCCAACGCATAATGGTTGTGTGAGCGATTGATACTCCTCGTTCTTCCATCATTTCCACCAGGTTACGAAAGCTTAAATTGTACCGCAGGTACCATCTTACTATTAATAAGATGAGTTCAGGCTGATAGTGTTTCCACTTGAATAAGTTTTGCTTTTCCATACTAATCACGTCCTTTTTTAAAGTACTAGTATCAGTATGTCCAAGTTTCGAAGATTCGTCACATGAGCCTTATAGTTTTTGCACCAGAACCGTTATAAACTTATAGGCAAAGTCGAGATCATAGCTACAAGTTTATAAAAATAGATTATACTTTATTTAATTTTTTATAAATGAAAAGGAGTGATATTTATGCAATTAAAAAATGTAACACCTATGGGATTAAATGATGAAGTGTTCAAAACAATTATTAATAAAACTGAAAATACATTTCCAACATTTTTTTTTATTAACCCATCAGGTAGTGTTGTCATACCAAAACAGTTGAACAAGGATATATGTATGTATGCAGTTTTTGGTGAAATAATGGCTATAATTGATAATGAAATCGAGATATTAAGGCATCAACAAATATTGTATCTCAATGCTAAGGTATACATTGAATTGAGAAATAATACAACTGACAATGTAATTGTATACATTGATTGTGTAAATAAGTAATTGTTGATTAGAATTATTATATTATTTGTGAAATGTTTCACAAATAATACACAAAAAAAATTAGTTATTTCATGTATAGTAAGAGTAGTTAAAAACTTCACATTATTATTTGTGAAATACTTCACATTATTTAAGCTTTTACTTAATATGCAAGAGGAAAATAATAAGTTCCAACATTTTAAATCTATTTTTATAGTGATCTGGAGGCTTTAATATGACAAACAAGACAGATGAAAATGAAGTACAAGCAATGGTCAACGTAGTAATTAAAGATGAAAATGAAGTACAAGAAGTTGTTAATACTTTAGTTAAAAATGGAAAAGAAGCACTAAAAGCACTAGAATCTTATACGCAAGAGCACGTAGATCATATTGTTCATGAAATGGCACTATCTGGATTAGATCAACATATGCCATTGGCAAAAATGGCGGTTGAGGAAACTGGCCGAGGTGTGTATGAGGATAAATGTACAAAAAATATATTTGCGACTGAATATATTTGGCATAGCATAAAAAAAGATAAGACTGTAGGGATTATCCATGAAGATCCACATGAAGAAGTTATTGAAATTGCCGAACCAGTGGGTGTAGTTGCTGGTGTGACACCAGTAACTAATCCTACCTCAACTACTATGTTTAAAGCAATAATTGCAATGAAAACAAGAAACCCAATCATTTTTGCTTTCCATCCATCTGCGCAGCAATGCTCTGTTGCAGCGGCTAAAGTTTTACGTGATGCAGCAATTAAGGCAGGGGCACCAGAAAATTGCATTCAATGGATCGAAAAACCTTCTGTTGAGGCAACAAAAAGATTAATGAACCATGAGGGGGTTGCACTTGTTCTTGCAACCGGAGGTGCTGGAATGGTGAAATCAGCATATTCTACTGGGAAACCGGCTTTAGGAGTAGGGCCTGGGAATGTACCTTGTTATTTAGAGAAATCGGCACATGTAAAACGCGCTGTAAATGATTTAATCTTATCAAAAACATTTGATAATGGTATGATTTGTGCTTCTGAGCAAGCGATTATTGTAGATAAAGAAATCTATAATGGTGTAAAGAAAGAAATGCAAGACAACAATTGTTATTTTGTTACAGAAGAAGAGAGAAAAAAATTAGAGAAGCTTGTCATTAATGAAGATACTTGTGCAGTAAATAGTGATATCGTTGGGAAATCAGCACATTATATTGCATCATTAGTAGGCATTAAGGTACCAGAAGATACAAAAATACTTGTAGCTGAAATTAAGGGAGTGGGTGCAGAATATCCACTATCGCGTGAAAAATTAAGCCCAGTATTAGCTTGTATCAAATCAAATTCACGAGAAGAAGGATTTAAATACTGTGAGGAAATGTTAAATATGGGTGGCTTAGGGCATTCAGCGGTTATCCATTCCACAAATAAAGAAGTACAGAAACAATTTGGTTTACGAATGAAAGCTTGTCGTCTTATTGTAAATTCACCGTCATCACAAGGTGGAATTGGTGATATATATAACGCATTTATTCCATCTTTAACATTAGGGTGTGGATCATACGGTAAGAATTCTGTTTCACAAAACGTAACAGCTACACATTTAATAAATGTAAAGCGTTTGGCGAATAGAAAAAATAATATGCAATGGTTCAAATTACCGCCTAAGGTTTTTTTTGAAAAACATGCGACACAATATTTAGCTAAGATGCCAAACATTTCACGAGCATTCATTGTAACGGATCCAGGAATGGTAGAACTAGGATATGTAGATACAGTTACACATTACTTACAACAACATTTAAATGATGTAAAAGTAGGTGTTTTCTCAGAGGTAGAACCAGACCCATCAGATGAAACAGTTTTCAAGGGCGCTGAGATGATGAGAAGTTTCAAACCTGATGTAATTATTGCATTGGGCGGAGGTTCAGCGATGGATGCAGCAAAAGGAATGTGGCTATTCTATGAATATCCAGAAACAAAATTCTTTGGAATAAAACAAAAGTTTTTAGACATTAGAAAACGTACATGTAAATTTCCAACACTAGGGCAAAAAGCACAATTTGTTGCGATTCCAACAACGTCGGGAACAGGGTCAGAAGTGACACCATTTGCAGTTATTACAGATAAAAAAAATAATATAAAATATCCACTTGCTGATTATGAATTAACACCAGATGTAGCGATTATCGATCCACAGTTTGTCATGACAGTGCCACCTCATGTAACAGCGGACACTGGAATGGATGTGCTAACACATGCGATTGAAGCATACGTGTCTATTTTGGCAAATGACTATACAGATGGGTTGGCTTTAAAAGCAATTGATCTCGTATTTAAATATTTACCGAGAGCATATAAAGTTGGAAATGATGAAAAGGCACGTGAGAAAATGCATAATGCTTCTGCAATTGCAGGTATGGCGTTTGCAAATGCATTTCTTGGTATTAATCATAGTTTGGCACATAAACTTGGACCAGAATTTCACATTCCGCATGGACGCGCTAACGCGATCTTAATGCCGCATGTAATTCGATATAATGCTATTAAACCGAGAAAACATGCATTGTTCCCAAAATATGAGCACTTTGTAGCAGATGAACGTTATGCAGATATTGCAAGAGCACTGGGATTGCCAGCGAGTACCGTAGAAGAGGGTGTGGAATCACTTGTACAAGCAATTATCAGTCTTGGGAAAGAATTAAATATTAATATGAGCATTGCAGGACAAGGGGTAAAACAAGAAGCATTTGAAAATGTTGTGGATGTTTTATCAGAAAGAGCATTTGAAGATCAATGTACACCAGCAAATCCGAAACTGCCATTGATTTCAGAATTAAGAGAAGTATATAAACAAGCATATCAAGGTGTGTAATAAATTCAGTGTGTATATCTTTTTTAGTTCATAGATTTTGTATTTGATGTCTGAAGAAATTCCGCCTTGATGACCTTTATTTAGGTAATATGGGAGTGTATAAAAAATATGTCTAATTGTAAGAAGTTAGATCAGGTGATTGAAAAAAAAAAGAATTGATATCGCTTGTTAAACAGTATGGATTCACTCATGAAAAGGTACTTTTTTTTAGTAGGGAATTAGATTCTTTACTAAATGATTTGATAAAATCTAATAAACAAACAAAATAAATCAGATTTATATAAAAAAGAAATAAAATATAAATAATTAAGATATATAATAAATCAAAAAATACTCTCCTAAAAGTAGGAGAGTATTTTTTGATTTTAATAAAGAACTAAATAAATATAGCTAATTTTTTTAGTTAACAGAAGATGTCTTCCGTTAACTTATTAAACTTAATATAATAGATATTGTTTACGGAACACATTTAAAATCCACGATAAATTAAGTTTACGGAACACAATTGAAGAAAGAAGGATAAGGGGTATGGAAACGATTTAGGGAATGAGGTGCCACTCTTTACTTACAGAATGATTTGAGGAATGCTCTGACATATCTAAATCTTACCCATTTAAATTTATAAAAGAAGAGTCCATTTTGGATTCTTCTTTTTATGTGTTCGCAAAGGTACACTTTTTGACATGACGTTTAAATTTCGTATGAATTAAGCTTATTCCCCCTTTTCGGGGGGATGGGCAAAAACACCCAAATCACATTATTATGATAAAATATTGTTTAATGGATATCAAAAAGGAGGACATAACAATATGACTGATTCTAAACAAAAAACACCACTTTGGGAATGGTTTGCTTATCTTGGAGCAACCGTAACAATTATAAAACTTGTATATACATATTTATTTTAAAATCAAACATACACGTTCTACACAACCATAGTTACCATAACACTACTTATCAGCAGTCAATCTATCTAGAAATCTAGTAAAATCGAGTATTGTTGAAAGTTTATCTAAGTATAATGCAACAACCATTGTTGATCAGGACCCATAGACAAATGATTGATTCGCTTCTCTTCAAAATAACTATATAAGTCTTTCCAACTTTTTAATTCCTTAAATAAATTTTCCGTTAATTCAGAAGCAGAAAAGACATATTCGATCAGGTGCTCATACTCATAGAAATAATAAACAAATTCATAATTTATATCATTTATATAACCAGCAACCCCATAACTTTTAGGAAAGCTGTTCATTTTAATCTTAGTAGCTCTTACAAAAGATTCTGGTAAATAACTTAATAATTCATTTTCGTTTTCAGGGATGAGGGCGTAAATATAACACCCTGAAGGATATATATCTTTAATTACTCTAATAAACATTTCTTTTGTCATTTCGTCTTCTAAATCAATCTCGATGACATCCAAAATATCATCTCCTAGTTCACATAATTTTCGAAGGCGGAAGTAATTCTGCTTGTATCTTTTGAAAGGAGTTGTGTTGTGGTTTGTTATATATTATTCTTCCCACCACTCATTTTCAATTGCATTTTCAATTCCCTCTAATAAGTGTTCGTAAAAGTTGTCTGCTTCTGGATAGATACCTTTTTCATGGGCACTCCAGTTTACAATAGGACATTCATTGTTCATCATTTTTTCCGTATCTAAACAATAGGAATACTCATCGCAATGCTCAATAATAATATATCCTTTCGGAATGTTGAAGGACTTAAATCTGTCATGGTAATACAAAATATCGTTGCAGCCGTTCACATATACACCATTTCCTCCTCCGCCATATTCCTTTAGAAACCATCGATAACTGCCCGGAAGCTTTACGTTCAGTCTCTCTTCAACTTCTTGAATGGTTTCTTCTTTCTCTTTATAGAAATGCTCCCTTAAATTATTGAATTCAAGTAGTTCTCTAATTTTACTGCGATACAACTCCATTTATGTTCCTCTCCTTTTTTCATCTCAACAGCAAACCCCTCCTGTTTGGAGGGAGGGTCAATCTTTGTTTTGTTTTTCTAACAGTTGAATAACCCTATCTAACTTTTGCTCAACTGAATCTTGCTTTTTGCGATTGCTGGTATGCCGAATTATACGTATAATCCCCCCAAACAGTGCACCGATGATCACTAAAATAATAGCAACTTCTATGTAATAAATATCGGTTTCTAAAGGCATTATTTAGAACCTCCTGTTTCCCCTATTTTACCATTTAAAAGAAATGATATGTTGTTTGATTTTGGTTGTATATTTTATACATGTAAGGTTAACATAACGCAACATTATTGGTAGCAAGGACATGGCAGGGGTATGGAAACGATTATGGGTTTCAAGGGCCACTCTGGAATTAAATACGGTTCTGGTGCAAAAAGATGATAAATAAAAAAGAATCAAGGATTCCTAACGGAATCACCTGTTAAGCAGTTAATCCAAACAGCTGGTTGATAAAAACATTCTGATTTTGGACAGACTGGTCCTGCAAATCAATTTGTTCTTTTTTGACCATATGCATGGCCTCAACACCACTCAATATAGAGGCTGCTGTTTTGTATGATTTAAATCCCAACATAGAGCGTATACGATTTTTAATAAAACGATGATCTTGTTCTACTATGTTATTTAAATATTTTATCCTTCGGATTTTGGTGCCTATTGTTATCCTTTTTTCTTTCTTCAACAGTTCGATAGCGATTGGATAAGCAGGGTTCTTATCAACCGTGATGATACGAGGTTTTGAGACATGAAAAGACCGCAAGGCTTTCTTGAAGAATCGCTTTGCAGCCTTATGATTTCTAGATTTACTCAAATAAAAGTCAATCGTGTTTCCTTCAGAATCAACGGCACGATATAAATACATCCATTATCCTTTTACTTTGATATATGTTTCGTCCACTCTCCATGAGTTATTCGTTTGTTTGAGATGACGTCGAATTCGTTTATCAAACTCCGGCCCATATTGATGTACCCATCGCATAATAGTTATATGAGCCAGGAATAACCCTCGTTCCTTCATCATTTCCACCAAATCACGAAAGCTTAAGTTGTACCGTAGGTACCAACGTACAGTTAACAAGATGATGTCTGGTTGATAATGTTTCCACTTAAATAAATTCTCCTTTTCCATACTGATCACATACCTTTTATAGAGTAGTACTATCAGTATTTCCAAGTTTGATAGAACATTTTCATATACTTCAAAGTTTTCGCACCAGAACCGTATAAAGAATATTGCTATGTGAGGGTTTTACTGCTCGCGAATAGCGAGATAAAATGAATGCAGGTATTTTTACATATGAATATATGGAAAAATCGATGAAATTGTCAGCTTTTTATTTTTGAAAAAAATTGTTTATCTATTTTCATAAAAAAATATTTTTTTGACCCCCATAAAATTTTTATTTCCTCCGAATATGTATAGTGAAGAAAGCAATTAGAATTGAAATCATTTCGTACAGCAACCTTGATTTTGAGAGGTATCGAAGCCATGCATATGATGAAAAAAGGGCAACTTCACCAAAGGGCAAAGGGTGAAATCTGCCCAAAATGAGGTTGAAGTCATTCATAAGATATTTGGATTAGTCGTTTGGTCTCAAAGTTAAAAGGAAATTACTGTTCTATATTCCTATTAAGCTATTTTCGCACCAAAACCCTAGAAGGTCTATCTATTAAAATAGTTTGCGTTTGTACTTAGAATAAAAAGAAAAGGAGTATGTAAAAAAATAATGGAGAAAAAAATTCAACAAGAGAAAGATAACTCAAAACACGTTTTTTATGATCCTAAAGGAAGAAGAAAAATAGCTTTCAGTTGGTTTCTATGTATCTCAATAGTTAGCATAAGTATTGTATTTTATTTTTTCTTTCGAAGTATTTTTTCAACACCAGAAATTCCAAATATGAATCCTTCTGTAAAGCAAGATACTAAACTTGTGCCTATTAATCAAAAACTCAGCGACGAGCAGTTAAAGAAAGAAGAATTTAAACCTAATACCGAAATGAAAAAAGATGAAAATATGGTGAATTCAACGAGCGATAGTAAACAATCTAAAGAAGTTTATGGTTTTTATGTAAACTGGGATGAAAATAGTACTGCTTCTTTAAAAGAAAATATCGATTCCTTAACCACGTTAGTACCAGAATGGTATCACTTAAAAGCAGACTTAACAGTTAGTAGTGAGATAAAACCTGAGATTGTGAAGTTAGCCAAAGAAAATCATGTGAAAATTATGCCTTTACTTACTAACTATACAGAGGAAGCTTCTGGTCCTGATAGTGAACTTATTCATAAGTTACTGAATTCTCCAGAGCATGTAAAGACAACGTTTATTAACAATTTAGTAAAGCAAGTTGAAAAGAATCAATTTTCAGGTATTAATATTGACTTTGAGGCAATACCTGAAAGCGATAGAGAAAACTTAACAAATTTCATGAAAGAACTTACTACGGTCTTTCATAAACATCATTTGCTTGTTACACAAGATGTCCCTGCTAATGATAAAGCCTTTAATTATGGTGCATTAGCCAAAGTAATAGATCGTATGATTGTAATGATGTATGATGAGCACTATGGAGCAGGGACATCAGGACCAATTGCTTCAAATAAATGGTTTGAACATACGCTCAATGATCTAAACATTCCCTCCGAGAAACTTATAGTTGCTTTTGGTAATTATGGATATGATTGGGAAGTGAAGAGTAAAAAACCTGCGGAGCCTTTAACTTTCTCAGAAGTTATGAAAATGGCTCATGATTCAAATATAAAAATTCAATGGGATAAGATCAGTGGAAACCCTTATTTTCGATATAAAAAAGGAGCGAAAGAACATACTGCTTGGTTCTTAGATGGTGTTACTCTTTATAATCAAGTCAAAATCGCAATGAACCATAATGCAAAGGGATTTGCATTATGGAGACTAGGAGCAGAAGATCCTACTGTATGGAAAGCTTTAAAAGATCCTATTGAAGTACAAAAAAATCCTGATGCATTACATAAAATCGCTAGTTTAGATGAAGTAAATTATTCTGGACAAGGCGAAATTTTACAGATTGAAAATGAAAGACAAAATGGATTGAGAGATTTTAAAGTAGGAAAAGAAGGTTATCTTACAGATGAAGTGTATCAATCACTACCATCTGCATATCAAGTGCAGCGCTATGGAAAACCAAAAGGAAAACAAGTAGTACTAACATTTGATGATGGACCAGATCCTAAATACACCCCGGAAATTCTAGATATATTAAAAGAGCATAAAATAAAAGCAGCCTTTTTTATACTTGGTGAAAACGCCCAACTAAATCCTAGTCTTGTTAAAAGAATGTACGATGAAGGGCATGAAATTGGCAATCATACCTTCAAGCATCCTAACGTAGCTGATACGTCTTTACTACGAACAAAAGTAGAGCTGAATACAACTCAGCGCCTGATTCAGGAAATAACTGGACATTCTACGGTTTTATTTAGGCCACCATATGAAGCAGATGCCGACCCGGATTCATCAAATGAAATATTGCCTATTTTGCGTGCACAAAATATGAACTATACAATGGTGGCAGAAAAAGTTGATCCTGAGGACTGGGCGACGCCATCAACAAATGAATTAGTAAAGCGTGCTGTTAATCCCATTTATAAGGGGGAGGGAAATGTTATTCTTCTCCATGATGCAGGAGGGAATCGTACCCATACGGTAGAGGCGCTGCCAATTATTATTAAAGACCTTAAAAAGCATGGATATAGTTTTGTAACAATTTCAGATTTAATGGGTAAAGAACGAGATGAAGTTATGCCTCTCGTTTCTTCTGAGGATAAGCAATATTTACTTTACAATAAAGCTGTTTTTTTAGGAGCCGGATATTCTAAGCATATATTAACAACTATTTTTTATATTGCTATTGGATTAGGTATTTTCCGATTCCTATTTTTAATTTATTTTGCATTCAAGCAGAAAAAGAAAACAAAATCTCGTTTATTTGCTAATTCGTCTTATCAACCTTTTGTTAGTGTTGTGATAGCAGCATATAATGAAGAGAAGGTGATAGCTAAGACGATTCGCTCAATTTTGGATAGTAATTATAGAGAGTTTGAAGTTATTGTCGTTGATGACGGATCGAAAGATGGTACGTCAAAAGTAATTCAAGAAACATTCTATAAACATCCTAAAGTTCGATTAATTCAGAAAGAAAATGGTGGGAAATCATCCGCAATGAACTTAGGATTTCAAAAATCAACAGGAGAAATCATTGTCACTTTAGATGCGGATACAATTATTGCGCAAGATGCTATTTCTCTAATGATTAGACACTTTGAAGATCATAATGTAGCGGCAGTTTCAGGCAATGTCAAAGTGGGAAATAGACGGAATTTGTTAACTACTTGGCAACATGTTGAATATATTACAGGATTTAATTTAGAACGCAGAGCTTTTGATGAGTTAAATTGTATTACGGTAGTTCCTGGAGCTATTGGAGCATGGCGTAAAAAGAATGTAGTCGAATCTGGATATTTAAGTGAAGATACATTAGCAGAAGATACGGATCTTACTATAACATTTTTACGTGAAGGGTATAAAATTGTATATGAAGAAAGAGCATACGCTTATACGGAGTCACCTGAAGATGTGAAAAGTCTTATTAAACAGCGATATCGTTGGTCGTATGGTACACTCCAGTGTCTTTGGAAACATCGAAAAGCATTGTTTAATGCAACACATAAAACATTAGGGTTTATTGCATTACCTAATATGTGGTTATTCCAATATATTCTGCAATTCATTGCTCCTTTAGCAGATATATTAATGATTATGGGGCTATTTGGTAGTGATCCGCTGAAAGTTTTAGGATTTTATTTTGTATTCTTTCTAATGGATCTTCTCGCTTCTCTGTTTGCATTTAAATTAGAGAAAGAGAACCCTAAACCACTAGTATGGTTAATTTTACAACGCTTTATTTATCGTCAATTTATGACTTATGTTGTAATTAAATCTATATTTTCATCCATTCGAGGGGTAGCGGTAGGATGGAATAAACTAAAGAGAATGGGAAGTGTTGAGCATTCCCCAGAACATAAGGAGGCATCATAAGAGAGCAGACGATCTGCTCTCTTTTTGTTAAAAGGACTCACCATATCAAAAAAAGAAAATTGTTTGAACTTGTAGCATAAAATACAATTCTGTTAGGAATATATGCGTTTTACTGATTTTCATTTTATCTTTGCACCAGAACCGTTCTTAGTTATCATATTCAAATTAAACAGTTAATTTAATATGATGGAAAAGTGATGGTTATTACCCTATTTGTTTCTCCTTATGCCAAAGATAAGACCAAGTTCCTGGTCTTATCTTTTTTATTTATGGGGTCTTGCTACACATCCATTAGCATAACAAAATTTTTGTTATGGGTTATTTGTTTGGCATTGGTTTGATGGCGGTGTAGTGCTATCCAAATGCCTTAGTGAGACAAAGTGATATTTCGTTGACCTTACTCGGATATGCAATATTGCATATTTATATATTCAGACAAAAATCATCCCTCTATTAGTTATTCCTTAATGTTATCATAGCGAGGTGAGAGTCTTGAAGGGTTCTCCTTAATAGGAGGAAACGATATATGGAAAGAGTGCAAGCGATTATTGACAGTAATCTGAAACTCAAGAGCTGGGGTAAACAGGTACTAGCTGTAGGCGGAATGTTAGGGTTCTGCTACTTGGTATTATATGTTTTATGCTTCTTATTTGCTATGTAAACACTAGATAACTACACTAGTGGAGTCTTGCCTACAGAGGTAAGGCTCTTTTGTTGTATCTGAGGTGAATTTTTTTGGAGGTACTCCAAAATATTAGGTTGATGGGCATGTGGTTCTACTTCTATCACTGAAAGTAAACTAATATCTAAAAGTTTACTTTCGGTAATAACAAAAAAGTCCCTTCATAATGCTAAAGGGACTTCGCTCACACAAATGATCTGCACATCAATTCACTTTTGATATACAGATCATTTGTATGATAATTTTTATAAATAATTGCGGAATAATGAACTTACATTACTGCTTTTAAAAGTTCTTGTACAAATGGAATGATTCCACCTACAAATTTTAAAACTGCCATTGCGATTGCCATATTATTTCCTCCTCTTTTTTCGTATTAAGGTATGATAATTTTTATAAATAATTGTGGAATAATGAATTTACATTACTGCTTTTAAAAGTTCTGTTACTAATGGAAGTACTCCACCTAAGAATGATAAAACTGCCATTGCGATTGTCATATTATTTCCTCCTCTGTTGTTGATGCTAAGATGTGATTTATCTTTATGCTTTTATTATAGTAAGCGCTTACATTTTTATCAATACATTCTTATATGCAATATTGCATATTTATATATTTAGACAAAAATTAGACCTCTATTAGTCATTCCTTAATGGTATCATAGCGAGGTGAGAGTCTTTAAGGGTTCTCCTTAATAGGAGGAAACGGATATGGAAAGAGTGCAAGCGATTATTGACAGTAATCTGAAATTCAAGAGCTGGGTTAAACAGGTACTAGCTATAGGCGGAATGTTAGGGTTCTGCTACTTGGTATTATATGTTTTATGTTTCTTACTTGCTATGTAAATACTATATAACTACACTAGTGGAGTCTTGCCTACAGAGGTAAGGCTCTTTTGTTGTACCTGAGGTGAATTTTTTTGGAGGTACTCCAAAATATTGGGTTGATGGGTATGGGGTTCTACTTCTATCAATGAAAGTAAACTAATATTCAAAAGTTTACTTTCATTTTTCTTGAAAATATTTTTTGAAGGGTATGAGATATATTTTGACAAAAAAACTGAAAATTAAAATATTTAAATGTATAATAAAGTACAGAAGATATTGAAGAAATAAATAGAGAAGAGGGAATATCGTATGACTAGTTTAAAAAATGTTCTTGAGCTGGATTTTGCATATCTTGAAACCTTTACTAGCCGAATAGAGAAATCATGGGGTTCTATATTTTGTAATGAAAGTAACCCATATTATTATGATACAAATCATGCACATGTAAGTGTAGTAAGTTTAAATCCACAAATGATAGTAGATGAAGTAGTCCATTTCTATAAGACTAAAAATATAGTACCTAGATTATATATATACAACTTAGATATGCAAGAAAAACTGATTTCTGAATTACAAATAAAGAATTTTGGATTTGAAGAATTAATAAGTCCAGTCCAATTATGGAATAAGAAATTAACTAAAAAAGATAAAAATGAAAAAATTACTTTTGAAAAGGTATCTGAATTAAATTTTGAAGAAGCTTTAGATATTGAATGTAGTATAAAAGAGTTAGGAGGCGAAGTTAGAAAAAAAGCTTTTCAAGATGAATTCCAACATCCAGCATTCACTCACTATCTACTTAGATACAATGGAGTAGCATGTTCCATCGCTTGTATTTTTGAACATGAAAAACAGGCCCGGATGGAAAGTGTAGCTACAATTGAAAATTTTAGAGGTAAAGGGTTAATAGGTGAACTTATCCACTTTATTCAAAGTGAAGTAATGAATAGAGGACTAGATAATCTTTGGGTGATCCCAATTAACGAAACAGTAGAAAAAGTGTATGAAAAGTATGGATTTGAAACAGTAGAAAAAATTAAAACGGGACATGCATTTTTAGAAGGAAAAAGTATTAAAGAAATTCACGAGGGATAGAAAAAATGAGCTAAATTCTCAAACTAACTAATTGTAGAGAAAGAGAATTTTTATTTAGGGTGTACTTCAAAATCTTAGCTTGATAGCGATGTGGCGATATCCCTTTTAAAAGTTCATGAACGAATGGAAGTACTCCACCTACAAATTTTAAAACTGCCACTGTGATTCCCATAATATTCCCCCCCTCTTTCTTGGTGTTTAGATGTGGTACATCTTTATGCTTTCATTATAGTAAGCGTTCGCAATAATATTTACAAATAACGATATGTAAAATTGCATATATATATATGTATTATCGAATGAAAGATCTATGAAGCCAATGAACATGCAGGCTTCCCTTTTGGTTTATTAGTTTCATCAGAAAAGAATTCAGACCTCTGAAAGACTTTTGTAATATTTATGAAAGAGAAATGAAAGATTTACTAGATAGGATAAGACTGTTCTACTAGTAGATGATGCACGCAGATGGTAAAAACATTAGTAAAAATAAGGAGAAGTTCAGGTATGTTTATGAAAAGAAAACTGTCTATATTTACATTTTTAGCACTAATATTTAGTTTGATAGTTACTGTTTTTCCTACAAGTTCTGCTTATGCAGCTGAGGACAACCGTATACTTGATATTTATGGGGATCCAGTCCAGACATCTAAAGATTATATAATGGTACGTAAAATTTTGGATGGCAAACCTCGGCGTGATGCTTATGCAGGTATAGGTCAGAAGAGACTTGGAGTAACTTATGAGAAGTTTGCGGGTTGGCACTATGTAATTCAGTATAAAGATAAATCTTATTATGGTACTGCTGAGACTCATAAGGATACAAAAGGTAATGAGTACTATGGTACACCTATCAATTTTGAAACTCCAGATGGGGTAGAAAGTGATGGATATTTAAGACATAATACGCCAGTTACCATGTCAATGTGGATTGGAGGGCCAAATGCTGAGGCAGGAGGAATTAAAAAATATGTCAATGCAGGGAATCGTGGCTGGATTTATTTTAGCGACCAATCAAAAAGTACGTTAACAGTTTGGGAACAAAATGCAAAAGAAATCAATTTAATAACAGGTAAAACTGATTATCTTAGAGATAAAATGGGAAGACCTTGTGATTGGTACAGTGCAGATCCACAAAATTCTGAGTATGGAGTTACAACGTATTTCGAGCTAGAAACTTCAGATCAACCATTTTCAAATCAAGATAAACTATGGGGAAGTTCTGCGCCGCCATATCAATCTGGTTATGAATTAGTACCTTTACCATAGAGCATCTATTACATTTAGATTTATATAACTGTACTTGTTAATATACAATGTGTCTTTCAGTAAGGTAAGAGAAGATCCTATGAAAGAAATTTAAATTATATATCAAATGGAGGAATATTTATGAAAAGAAAAATTTTAGCTATAGCTTCTGTAATTGCTTTAACAGCTCCTATTCAAAGTGTGGCGTTTGCGCATGAATCTGATTCGCCTATTGCTTTAAGATGGTCAGCGGAATCTGTACATAATGAAGGAGTAAGTTCTCATTTATGGATTGTAAACAGAGCAATTGATATTATGTCCCAAAATACGACTGTGGTAAAGCAAAATGAGACAGCCCTATTAAATGATTGGCGTACTAATTTGGAGGAAGGTATTTATTCTGCAGATTATAAAAACCCATACTATGATAATTCCACATTCGCTTCACACTTCTATGATCCTGATTCGGAAAAAACGTATATTCCATTTGCTAAACAAGCAAAGCAAACGGGAGCAAAGTATTTTAAATTAGCTGGTGAAGCTTATCAAAATAAAGATATGAAAAATGCATTCTTTTATTTAGGATTATCACTTCATTATTTAGGGGATGTCAACCAACCAATGCATGCAGCAAACTTTACTAACATTTCGCATCCATTTGGCTTCCACTCAAAATATGAAAACTTCGTTGATACAGTGAAAGACAATTATAAAGTAACGGATGGAAATGGCTATTGGAATTGGCAAAGTGCAAATCCAGAAGAGTGGGTTCATGCATCAGCAGCAGCAGCAAAAGCTGATTTCCCATCAATTGTTAATGATAATACGAAAAGTTGGTTCCTAAAAGCAGCGGTATCACAAGACTCTGCTGACAAATGGCGTGCTGAAGTAACACCGGTAACAGGAAAACGTTTAATGGAAGCACAGCGTATTACAGCTGGATATATTCATTTATGGTTTGATACGTACGTGAATAACAAATAACAAATACATTTACACATAACAAAAGTTATTTATGTTATACAGTGAAATTTCTAACAGTGGGGGCTTCATCCCCCACCCATCTTCTTTGTTTCTCTCTGAATCTTGATGTGGAAGTCTTGTTTGATAAGTCTATTTTAGAAATCTAAAAGTCTTTTAAATCAATGAAAGACTTTTGTAACATTTATGAAAGTAAATTGAAATGTATTTAAACTAAGATGTACATACCGAAGGTGATTTTATTTCAAAAAGTATAAGCAATGTACAGTATAATTTCATCTTTTGCATTCTTGTAAAAATGATAAAAGAAAGAGAGAGGTTGCATGAATCTAAATTAAGAGAAGCATAGGATTACGCAGTAGATATTTTATTAATTCTTACATCTAGGTAAAAACAGACAATCAGGATCAGCTTCATTATCACTAGCATATAGAGATGACTATTCTTACTCTGGTAGATTCACATACAGATATGATCTAGTTGATCTATATTACTACAATGAACCTGGTCGTATTAAATCAGTAGGCTCAAGTTATTTACAAAGTGTTTATCATTTAGCATATTCAATTTTAATTTAAAAAATAAGATTATAAACCACAGAAAGGCACTCATTCGATACTCATTAGAGTGCTTTTTTTGTTCAAATTATGTCTAAACATATCAATTTCTTTTTTTGATATGGTATCGCTGTGTACAGAAATACCAAAGAAATATTGCATTTTAAAATATTTTATGATAATAATTAGTTTTTTAAATGTAATTTATAAATGGAGGAAATGTTATGAACAAGAAATCAAAATTTACTCAAATGATACTCGGTATTAGTACAATGGCCTTATCATTTGGAAGTATTCAAACACAAGTATCAGCGGAAGAAAACACACCTTATAATGTGTTACAAAAGAAACCAATTGGGATAGAAACTTCAACAGATGAAATTGCACATTCTACAAAAGCAGACGAAACATTGTCTTATGAAGAACGTTTAAAAGTGAACGATTTTTCACAACGTCCAGCTCCGGTCGTGAAACGAGCAGCGGCAAAACAATTTCAGCAAAAGTATTCTGTAACAGAGCTGAATAGAATGAGTGATGACGAATTAATTGACACATTGGCAAATGTTAGTTGGGATCAAATCGCAGATTTATCTCAATTTAATCAAGAAACAAAAGCGTTTTATCAAAATAAAGAGCGAATACAGGTTATTATTGATGAATTAGGTCGTCGCGGAAGTACATTTACAAAAGATGATACAAAAGGAATTGAGACGTTTGTTGAAGTATTATATTGCGGTTTTTATTTAGGCTTTAATAATAAAGAAATAAACTATTTAAATGAGCGAAGCTTCCATGATAAATGTTTACCGGCATTAAAAGCAATTGCAAAAAATCCGAATTTCAAACTTGGTACAAATAAACAGGATAAAGTGGTATCTTCATACGGTAAATTAATTAGTAACGCTTCTTGTGATGCTGAAACAGTTCAATATGCAGCGAATATAGTAAAGCAATATAACGATAATATTTCTACATATATAAGTGATAAAAATAAAGGAGACGCCTTGTATAATCTCATACAGGCGATTGATAACGATATACAATCTTACGGTAAAAAAGCGGATGAAACAATATGGTATGGGAAAATTGATGGTTTCATAAATGAAGTCAGTCGAATGGCGCTTCTGAATCAAGTGACAACAGAAAATAGTTGGTTAATTAATAATGGTGTGTATTATACTGGCCGTTTTGGGAAATTCCATAGTAATCCAGATAAAGGTTTAGAAATACTTACACAGGCAATGCGTATGTACCCTCGTTTAAGTGAGGCTTATTTTAATGCGGTAGAGCAAATTTCAACAAACTATGGTGGGAAAGATTATAACGGAAATACAGTAGATTTAAAGAAAATCCGTGAAGAGGGCCAAAAGCAGTACTTACCCAAAACGTATACATTCGATGACGGTTCTATCGTATTTAAAACAGGGGATAAAGTAACGGAAGAAAAGGTTAAGAGACTATATTGGGCTGCTAAAGAAGTAAAAGCGCAATATCATCGTGTAATTGGAAATGATGCAGCGTTAGAAGCAGGGAAAGCTGATGATGTACTGACAATCGTAATTTATAATGATCCATATGAATATAAACGAAATAGCCAATTATATGGATATGACACGAATAATGGTGGCATTTACATTGAAGGAAAAGGAACGTTCTTTACATATGAACGTACACCGCAGCAAAGTAGTTATACTTTAGAAGAATTGTTCCGTCATGAATTTACACATTATTTACAGGCAAGATACGAAGTTCCAGGATCATGGGGACAAGGAGAATTATATCAAAATGAACGTATGACTTGGTTTGATGAAGGCAATGCAGAATTTTTTGCGGGATCTACTCGTACGAATAATGTTGTTCCGCGCAAAAGTGTAATTAGAGGATTATCATCTAATCCTGCGGAACGTTATACAGCAGAACGAACATTATTTTCGAAATATGGATCATGGGATTTTTATAATTATTCTTTTGCACTGCAGTCTTACTTATATACTCATCAATTTGAAACTTTCGATAAGATTCAAGATTTAATTCGTGCAAATGATGTGAAGGGTTACGATGCATATCGTGAAGCTTTAAGTAAGGATCCAAATTTAAATAAAGAATACCAAGACTATATGAAGCAGTTAATTGATAATCAAGATACATATAATACCCCACAAGTATCAGATGATTATTTAGCTGAACATGCACCAAAGCCACTAGCTGATGTAAAGAAAGAAATTGAAAATGTAGCAAACATAAAAGATACAACAATGACAAAGCATAAGTCTCAATTCTTTGATACGTTTACATTAGAAGGAACATATACAGGCGACGTAACAAAAGGGGAATCTGAGGATTGGAAAGCGATGAGCAAGCAAATCAATCAATCTTTGGAACAGTTAGCGCAAAAAGAATGGAGCGGCTACAAAACAGTTACAGCGTATTTTGTCAATTATCGTGTGAATGCGAACAATCAATTTGAATACGATGTTGTATTCCATGGCGTTGCAACGGGAGAAGAAGAAAAACAGACAATTAAAGTAAATATGAATGGGCCATACAATGAGATGTTAAATGAAAAAGTTGAGTTTCATGGCGATGGTACAGAAAGCACAGGTGGAAAAATTGTTTCGTATCTCTGGGATTTTGGCGATGGTACAACAAGTACAGAAGCAAATCCTACTCATGTATATGGAAAAGAGGGGACATATACTGCCAAGCTAACAGTGAAAGATAATAAAGGAAACGTAGGCCGAGCACAAACAACGGTTACCGTAAAAAAGGATGAGCCAGTAGGTCATGGATTTGACAGCGCAAAGGCAATTCGTTTTAATAAGCTTTTCAAAGGAAATATGGATATGCCTAATATGGCGTATATGTACACATTCAATGTCACATCTCCAAAAGAAGTAGATATTTCTGTTATAGATGAACAGGGAATTGGAATAGGTTGGAATTTGATTCGTGGAACAGATATGGAACATCCTGTCGCTGAGGGCCAAGTGGATGGAAATAATATAAAAGGGAAAATTGAATTAGAACCAGGGAAGTATTACTTAGTTATGTTCTTTTCTGAGGAAAACAGAAATGGAACATATTCATTATTAGTGAAATAAATCCATTTCCAATGTATATATAATGGTTATTTTTTAGAAGGAGCCTATCAATACAAGGGTTCTTTTTTATTATTTAATATGATTCTATTTTAGTTTTTTCATTAGCTGATTGGAGTCACCATATCAGTATGGTCCTGAATTGGATAAACGAATCTGACGTCACCTCAAACCAATGACTCTTGAAGAGTCCATGAAACATATATCAAAGTAAAAGGGTAATGAATATATTTATATCGTGGTGTTGATTCGAAAGAAAACAGAATCGATTTTTCCTAAGAAAAATAAGAAACCAGAAGGCTGCAAAGCGCTTTTTCAAGAGAGTTTTGCGGCCTTTTCGTGTTTCAAAGCCTCGTGCTATAACAGTCGATAAGAATCCAGCTTATTATCTTCGTGTTAAGTATTGAGATGGTTGGAATGAATTTTATTTCAGAGATTTTTTGCACCAGAACCGAATAATCTGTAATCGAATTTTAAAATAAACAAGTTAATTAATCTAGCTTGTTTATTTTAGTTTAATATTATGCAATATTTTTCATGCAAACGATTGCGTTTTTCGTATATAATGAAAACGGATACAAAAGTGTTTTATAAATTTAAAAAAGGAAAAGGAGAAAAGGGATGAAAAAACAGTTTCAATATTATGGTATTGTCATTTTATCTGTCTTGATGTTATTTGTATCTCTATTAATTCCACAAGCAAGTTTTGCAGCCGTAAATGGAAAAGGAATGAATCCGGATTACAAAGCTTACTTAATGGCACCATTAAAAAAGATTCCGGAAGTAACAAATTGGGAGACATTTGAAAATGATTTAAGGTGGGCAAAACAAAATGGTTTTTATGCTATTACTGTTGATTTTTGGTGGGGAGATATGGAAAAGAACGGGGATCAGCAATTTGATTTTTCATACGCACAGCGTTTTGCTCAATCAGTAAGAAATGCAGGTATGAAAATGATACCTATTATTTCTACACATCAGTGTGGTGGAAATGTTGGCGATGATTGTAATACACCAATTCCTTCATGGGTTTGGAATCAAAAAAATGATGATAGTCTTTACTTTAAATCTGAAACCGGAACCGTTAATAAAGAAACATTGAATCCACTTGCTTCAGATGTAATTCAAAAGGAATATGGTGAACTATATACGGCATTCGCAGTAGCTATGAAACCGTATAAAGATGTAATCGCAAAGATATACTTATCTGGGGGACCAGCTGGAGAGCTGAGATATCCTTCCTACACATCTGCTGATGGAAGCGGTTATCCATCACGTGGAAAGTTTCAAGCCTATACAGAATTTGCAAAATCAAAATTCCGTTCATGGGTATTAAATAAATATGATTCCTTAAATGAAGTGAACAAAGAGTGGAGTAAAAAATTTACTTCTGTTTCAGAAATTTTACCACCAAGTGATGGGGAACTGTTTCTAAAGAATGGATATAACTCTTCATATGGAAAAGATTATTTAGAATGGTATCAAGGTGTTTTAGAAAGTCATACAAAATTAATTGGTGAATTGGCACACGATGCTTTTGATCCAAGTTTTCAAGTACCAATCGGCGCAAAGATTGCAGGAGTACATTGGCAATATAATAATCCGGTTATACCTCACGGGGCAGAAAAGCCAGCAGGGTATAATAATTATAGCCATTTACTTGATGCTTTCAAAAGCGCAAAGTTAGATGTAACATTTACTTGTCTAGAGATGACAGACAAAGGTAGTTATCCAGAATATTCAATGCCTAGAACATTAGTACAAGAAATTGCAACATTAGCTAATCAAAAGGGAATTGTATTAAATGGTGAAAATGCTTTAAGTTTAGGAAATGAGGCAGAGTATAACAGAGTTGCAGAAATGGCTTTTAATTATAATTTTGCTGGATTTACGTTACTTCGGTATCAAGATGTAATGTATAACAATTCATTAATGGAGAAATTTAAAGATTTATTAGGTGTGACTCCTGTTATGCAAACGATTGTAGTAAAAAATGCTCCTACAACAATAGGAGATACTGTTTATATTACTGGGAATCGTGCGGAATTAGGAAGTTGGGACACGAAACAGTATCCAATTCAATTATATTATGATTCTCATAGTAATGATTGGAGAGGAAATGTTGTGTTGCCAGCTGAAAGAAATATAGAATTTAAAGCATTTATTAAAAGTAAAGATGGAACGGTCAAATCATGGCAAACAATACAACAAAGTTGGAATCCAGTCCCACTGAAGACTACCTCTCATATAAGTCGGTGGTAATTATATTATGTAAACAAAAAAGATACTTTAATAAGTGATAAAGGATTTTTTTTGTTTTTGAAGGAAAAATAAATCTTAAAAAATGTCACATTCCTCTTTCTAGTTCTGTTGCAAAGTTTCCGAAGACATAAAGAGATGGGGAATATTGCGGACCAGTTTTATGAAACTATTAATAATTCATGTAATTCGTTATAGGGGTCTCGCCACATCGCTATCAAGCTAAGCTTATGCAAAGTCAATTTCAAGCGAGATTGTTTCTTTTTTCTAAAGGGCAAGTGTAGATGATTGAAAGATTTGCATACGAAATAAACCCTAACGGGTTTCACTTTTTTGAATTAAGCGGCTTGATTATCAGACATGGTACAATTGTAAACGACACCTAATATATCAAAGACCGTTTTTTTCTCATATCGATGAGATTTCCGCCCGTTTTGCTGTAGGAGATTGAACAGGCGAAGTAACACCTTTGATAGCTCTTGGATGTTTTTTTGTATAGTTTGGAATAAAAGAAGAAAATAGTCTTTAATCATATATATGGCTTTATACTCACTAAGCTCTCGTTTTTTCTTCATGAGGAGCAATTGGCGCATTTGAAACATGATAGAGGAACAGAGTAGAATGGCAATCAATTGGCCATATAAATGGCACTCTAATCGTTCTGGTTTTATCTTTTTACAATGATGAATGTGAAAGAATGACTTCCACGTTTTAAATAAAATTTCAATTTGCCAACGCAAAGAATACCAGTCATGTACCTGTCCCATCGGGACAATATCTGTAGGGGTGTTTGTCATATATACATTGATACCACTGAGTCGTTTACTACGAGGAGAATACTTCATTCCTTTCTTTTTTTCTCTTACAGCTTGATCTTGTAATCGTTTTTGTTGCTGTTGTTTTGTTAATCGATGAACAATTACACGAGCTGGCACTTTATCAATCATTCCTACATAAGCATCAGCTATTTCACATGTTTGTCCTGGTTGAAGGGAGTTCATTAACGTCTCCATATCTATCTGTATATACTCTGTACCTTTCTTAATTCTTCCATCTTGAAAATAATCAGGGTTAGGATTTTTTTGATAAATACGTGTATTTGACTTGATACGAGAGATATAGTAGGCCTCGTTATCTTGTATATATTGAAGGTCTTTTAAATGAAAATAACCTAAATCTCGGATACATAAATCATTCGCTGTCACAGTTGGGGCACACAGAGAGCCGTAAGTGCGATCATGTTGTTTACCTGGTCCTGTATGAATATGGAGGAATTGTCCACTTAAAAGGTCATATTCAAGTTGAATTTTTACACCAGCCTTATGGCTACAACCTCCTGCACCAGGATAAACCGATGAAAATACATCTGGAAGTTGAAATGCAGTGGAATCTAAGATACGAATACGCTTAAAAATAGAAGTAAATGAAGAAGAAAACAACCTAGATGAAGATAATTTTTGGTTCAGAAGTTTAGCTAATACTTGTTGTAGAAACTGCACGGCTGCGGCATTAAATCGTTGATTTAGTCCTTCAGGACTGATGAGTACTTCTGTTGATGCTTCTAAACAACTACATAACTGGGTTAAGGAAGTTTTTGCTACACTCTGGCTTATCCATACGCATAAAGCTACTAAATCTTGTGCTTGATACTTACTTGTTCGCTGTACAAACCCAACATCCCTAGCTAGATTCTGTAAGATATTTGGGGATAAAAAATTCTGAATCTCCTGTGCAAATAGTTGTAACTCGTCAGATATCGACATATAAAAACACCATCCTTTCCTATGATTCTACAGAAAGAATAGCGTATTTTTTCATTTTAAGAAAGTTTAGTTTTGTTAGCTTAATAGCGATGGGTCTTTACTCCAACAAGGGGATTTATGGAAAATTGTAGAATGTATTAATTTTAAATTCTTATACCCAATTTTTTAGGAGTGACTACAAATGCGAATATACCCTGATTGTCCAATTATTACTAGAACAGTAGAGGTTGGCGGACTTACGAAATCACAGCTTATTCAGAAATTGCAACAATACTCCATTTTGATGAATGAGTATGGAGAAAGACTGCTAGCTGATGATAAATTTACGACTTCTAATACAAAGTACAGCCTGCAGACCGTTGAACTAACCGTTATAGACCTTGGCTTTCCTGATGGAGCTACTACGGCTCAGCTCTTTAAAAGAGCGAGCGAACTTGGTTTGGAATTGTGTCCGCTTGAGCTGGGACCTCAACTAAGATTGGAGTATCTGGAACAGCCTGAAGGTTATTTGGGGAATGCCTCACAACAACATCAAGCTCCATCTGGCTCCATCACAATAGCATCGGAAATATTAACTAAAGACGATGATTTTCCGAAAGGCTTTTATCTTAGACGAATTAATGGCGTGTTGTGGCTACGCGGATACATCGCTGACCATCTGCACGTTTGGAAGCCTGAAGACCACTTTATCTTTGTCAAACAAAAAAACTTTAAGAAGTGAGAAATCATGAGAAACTTACCTGCTTTTGTTCAACTAAAGGGGGGCTTTACTTCATGAGACCGTCGTTAGACGGTCTTTTTTATTGTCCTTGTTTTTTGGGATCACCACATCACCATCAAGCTAAGATTTTAAAATGTCCCCAAAACAAAAATTTTATACACTTAAGGAATTTGTAAGTATCAAGTAAGAAAAACGAGAGCTTCGTTTCTTATAATCAAAATATAAAGTGAAGGAAGAGAGGTTGTTTCTGTCTGGGGTTAATATGCATGTGGAAAAGAAGAAATCTACGGTTTTTTAGAGTAATAATATCAGTGTGTCCAAGTTTTGGAGATTACTTGCAAATATTTTGAAGTTTTTGCACCAGAACCCTAATTACCATACCTGTTTTTACCATCACATATTGGAGGCTAAAACATGAATAAAAAAAAGAAAATACAAAAATCAGTACTTACCTTTACCCTACTCTTTTCTTTAGGCGTTTCATCTTTCCCGCTTACAACAGCTATTCACGCAGATACACGTGAAGAACAATCCGCAGAAAAGAAACGAATCTCTTTAACGGAGCGTACATCATTATTTTTTGAATATCTCCAGCAAGGTAAATATGCAGAGGCACTCCAGTTGACGTCTGCTGCTTTTCAATCCAAGTTTACAGCAAACACATTACAAAACTGGTGGACACAAAGTGGCTGGAGCGGGATAAAAAGCATGGGAACCCCTGTAATAAAAGAACGAAACTTGGTCCATCAGACGGTGGAAATTCCAGCAGCTACCGAAGGAACTACCATCCCGCTACTCCTTAAATTCACACCTGGCGGGAAAGTAGATGAAGTTGGGGAAAGGATGCCCCCGGAATCTTATACCATCCCGCATCCTAGCTATGATCAACCTGCTTCCTATCAAGAACGTGAAATCGTCATTGGAAATTCTACCTATCCGTTACCAGCCACATTAACGGTTCCGAAACGTAAGCCTGGTGAAAAGGTACCCGTAGTTGTTCTTGTTCATGGTGCTGGCATCCATGATCGCGATAGTACATATCTGGGAACAAAAATCTTACGAGACCTTGCGGTGGGCCTTTCATCCAACGGAATTGCAGTGTTACGCTATGAAAAACGCACCTTAGAACATGCATTAAAGATGAGTGCAGAACCTGGTACGTTAGACCGTGATACTACAGATGATGCCATATATGCAGCAAAATCAGCAGCGCAGCAGGAAGGCATTGATCCAAATAATATTTTCATTCTTGGACATAGCCTAGGAGCTGGCACAATGCCGCGTATACTGAGCAAAGCGCCTTCCTCACTTGTCCGAGGAAGTATCTTACTCGCACCACCTGCACGCCCTTTGACTGACATTGCCATTGATCAGTATCAATACCTTGGGGCGTCAAAGGAAGAAATCGATGAACTAAAAAGACAGGTCGCTTTTATCCAGGATCCTACTTTCAATCCTGACCATCCTCCAGCTGGCTACAATTTTGGATCGCCTCATTTTATGTATGATGTTTCTAGGTGGCGTCCAGTTGAAGAGGCAAAATCACGAAAAGAGCCTTTACTCATTCTGCAAGGGGCACGCGATTATCAAGTAACAGTAAAAGATGAATATACAAAATGGCAAGAAGGACTTTCAAATCGCGGGAGTGTTCAGTTCAAAAAATACCCGAAATTGAATCATTTCTTCACAGAGGGTGACGGGGAATTAAGTCGTCCTAGTGAATACGAAATCCCTGCTAATGTTCCCGAGTACGTCATCCAGGACATTATTACATGGGTCAACGAGACAAAAAAATAAGAAAACATCAAAAGCCTTCATGCAATCGTCATTGCGTGAAGGCTTTTTTGAAACTAGTGATTCAGACATATCTATTATTTTCGATATTATTTTATATAATATTTGCCTCGAAACGAAAAATTAGAGTCTTTTATAGCAATGAAGTTCATTTTTATCATTTTGGGAGCAACCTGCTCTGTTAGCTTGATGGGCATGGGGTCCCGCCACATACCCATCAAGCTAAGATTTTAAAGTACCCCCTAAATGGAAATTTTGTGTTTTTATAGCATCGAAGTTTATTTTTCTTTCTTCTTTTTAAATGCCAAAACATAAAAAAATATTGGGATTAAAAAATCTGCCAATAACTCTCCCATTCCATAAGGATCGACCTTAATATCTCCTCCTGCTAGATGCATAATAGATGATATTGTAAACAAAATTGTTACAACTAATGCCCATTTACGTTGAATTAATTTATTATTCATTTTTCTTCACTTGCTTTCATAAAATATTTTTTTCATACAATACCCATTATGGTAGTAATACCTATATTAATTAGGGTTTATTTCGTATGCAAATTTTTAAATAATCTACACTGATCCCCTATAAATAAAAATTTTATTTTAAATAAAATCAATTTATGAATATAAGTAATTTAAATTATTAAAAGTAGTTAATATAAAAAACTCTGATTTTAAAAAGATCAGAGTTTTAAAATGATAGGTGATCCCTTATATAATAAAAAAAATTATGATAATTGCGCACTAACATTAATAATAATTACAACACCTAAAACTAGAATAATCCAAGTCCAATACTTATTTGGAATGAAAAATAATGAAGATTTATCTTTTATTTGAACTCTTTCTCCGGTTTTTTCATCGACGAATGTTCGTACACTATCAGATATAAACTTTTTAGTGAAAAAATAATTAATCATCGCTATAGAGATAGTCGAAAATATTCCTTGCAAAATAAATCCAAGTTTATCTTCCGTGTTCACTTGCAAAAAACTAAAAAGGATTGCATTTATCATAAACCCTAAAATAAATGCTAAAGCTACTAACATTCCTTTACCTCTCCAAATAATCATTACATAATGACTCCTTTCAATTTCTAAATAATGGGACATACATATTACATTATATTACATTATGTTACTTTATGGAAAAGTTTCTTATCAACTATCACACTGTTATTACAGAAAAAATTAAAGTTTATGACTTGAACAAAGGAAAGGAAAGGAAAGGAAATTGCTAAAGAAGGTATTGCTTACACGCAAGAAAACATAACAATCGAATCATTAAAATTTTGGTGCTAGCCCATGCCCATCAAGCTAAGGTTATGAAGTACCATCACAACTTTCACCGAAATCACAAGAAGTCATATAAGGGATAGCACTACCCATAAAGCAAAAAATACGTTATCCTTTCTGTAGAATCATAGGAAAGAATAGCGTATTTTTTCATTTTATGGGGTATTTTGTTTTGTTAGGTTGATAGCGATGTGGCGATATCCCATAAATAAACTAGCATTCATTTAGTACTTAATCACAATAAGTTAATCCTTTATTAATTTCGTGTATGTCAAAGAAAGAAGGATCAAAATTTAATAAATCCCATTCTGCGTAGATTTTATGTTGTGGGTGTGAAGAATCTTTTATCGCTTCTAAAAATTCAATATACCCTGGAATGCCCCCAATATCCTCTAATGGCGCCGCATTTTCTCCTCCTATACATTTTATTTCATCAGAAGGTTGATCAAATATCTTTTCAACATGAATCTGTAACAGCCAATGATCTCCAAAATCATATACATATTGAAAAGCCTGATCCGTTTTTCCGATGTGTTGGTGTAGCATAGTTTTATCAGCATGTAGCATCGGGGACGACGTAGTCATTGCCAATGTATGAAAGGAAATGCTCGGATCAGGAGGAGATGAAATTACATATTTCCCCACAGTAAATTCAAATAAATGTTGGTGTTGCCACTGAAATAAGCATTGAATCACGTCATGTAAATCATCAAAGGATAAATCTGTCGGTAAACTAACTCTTCTCCAAATAGGGAAAGGACATCCCACTAATTCCAAGTGCAATTGATAACATTTCATTTGTGTTTCCTCCTGTTTTAAATGGATGGTATATGTCTAGTTATCATTTTCGCTGAAATAGTAAGAAATATAAAGTATAAATCAATAGGAGGAACAAAAAATCATGCTAGTGTACAAAGAATTCGTTGTTACCCCAAACTGAAAAAATGAGCTGAATTGTCGATAGGTAAAAATTTTCGTTTAGGGGGGACTTCACATCACTATCAACCTAAGGTTTTGAATTATCCCCATAACGAAAACTTTATGCATCGTTGACTTCTTTTAAACTGTGTTAGTTAATTTAAAGATAATTAAGAAAGCCGTTCCTATAGCTAAGAATGGCTCTTATATATAAAACTTAATTAATTGGTATATACTTCTTGAATCCCTTACTTATAGTGCCATTATAACCATTTTTAGAAAAGAATTTATGTGCTTCTATTCTAGTTGTACTACTTAATAAGATAATTCTTGTGGATCCCCTTGCAATTGATAGCCGTTCTACATGTTTTAGTAACTTTTCACCTATCCCATTACCTCGAAAATCTTCATTTACAATCACATACTCTAGAACGGTATATGGTCTAAATTGATATCCAGGATCAAGACAAAAAGTCATAAATATACTTCCTTTAACTTTACAATCTTCCTCATATACAAATAAAAAATTATTAGAATCATTCCTTATCTGCTCAATTCTTTCTGGTAATACAGTTGTAAGTCTACATATGTTCCCGCTTCAGGACTATATGCGCTTGTTAAAGCAGTAGGTAATGTAATACCGAATCCACTTAATAGTCCTTGTAAATACCCTGACCAACCAGATGCAACAGCTGAGGAAGCTAATCCATATTCTAAAATTAAATCCCACCCTAAAATCCAAGCGATCAATTCTCCAAATGTTGCATAGCTATAAGTGTAAGCACTACCGGATACCGGTACAGTAGATGAAAATTCAGAATAACATAATGGGGTTCAGCCGAGATACGTGTAAAAACGGGTCATAGACTGGAATTTATTTCCATAATATGACCTTTTGCTGTTTTTATGGATATATAATGAAATCTTTAACAAGATTTATATAAAAAACAAACGATTCTTTCAACAAGCTTTAAAGGAAGAATCGTTTGTTTTTTATTAGTGGGTATCTACATTCCTACACAAATTTTGTAGGTTAAATTAGGTTCCATGTCCAGTAGGGGTACGGCAACGATTCCTTCTTTTTGGAGCCACTCATAAAAATAACACAAGAGGCAAAACGATATTTATCGTCTTATCCTCTTATCTTTCCGTTAATTCACTGATCCAACTGAAATACAGGTATGGCTGAGATAAGTTCAAAAAAATAGAAAGATCTCATTCAAAAAATCTTATCATGAATGCGGTCTTTCTATTAAAATGCTGTACATTCATTGGCTTTCAAATTAACTCTGTTTTATTAAACCCACAATTTAAACCTTTTTAACAAATTCAGATTTTAATTTCATAGCTCCAAAACCATCAATTTTACAATCAATATCATGGTCTCCATCTACTAAACGGATACTTTTTACTTTTGTACCTATTTTTACGACTGATGAAGTTCCTTTTACTTTAAGGTCTTTAATTACTGTTACAGAATCACCATCGTTTAAGATATTTCCGTTTGCATCTTTAATCACTTTTGTATCTTCACTATTTTCAGTTTCTGATTCTAAAGTCCACTCATGAGCACATTCTGGGCAAACAAAAAGATTTCCATCTTCGTAAATGTATTCTGAATTACATTTTGGGCAATTTGGTAAATTAGACATATTTTTATTTCCTCCACTCGTTATCATTCATTCTAAATATATAAAAATTTTTTAATTACCTTTTTACAACTTCGTAAGAATAACAATTACGAAGTTAAAATGTAAGAAGCTTTTCTTATCTGTGTCTCAAGCATCTATTTTTATCGCAGATCATTCAGTTTCTTAATGATCATGTTCGGTGTCGCCCATTCATCACGGTCGAAGTCAGAAATAGACACTTCAATGTTTAAACGTTCTTGAAATTCTACCAATAAAGATACTGTACCAAAAGAATCTAGAATCCCTTCTTCAAATAATTGCACATCTGGGTTATCTTTTACGATATCATTTTCACATACTTCTTCTAAAACATTTAATACTTGATCTTTAAATTCAGACATTTTTTATGCTCCTCTATACCCATGATTTATCATTAATTTTTTCATGGTTTTCTATTTTTTAACACATCATTTAAAAGAATCTGTCCCATCATCATTACAAAGCTACCCCTAGTTTTTGTGTAATAGTTATTCAGATTTAACAAATAATTGTTCCCTGGAACATATGTGATTACAAACCCTTTGTTCTTTTCTTTAGGGAATGGAATGTATATGTTTTTAACATTTGGCTGTATAGCTGGAATGTCTTTCGAAAACAAACCATTTAATTTCGTTAAAAACGTCTTTCCATTAGAGATAGGTTGTATTTTCTCAGCCCTGTTAACACCATTTTTGTTTTTACTTGAATCTATTCCCCATACAATTACACCACCAGAAACACAAGAAAAAAATGACACGCTTTTTTCATAATTCTCTTTATCATCTTTTGAAAGAACACTAATCGTACAATCTGTTTTACATTGAAATGTAAGGAAGATATTCTCTTCTTGCTGTTTCATGATCATATGTTGGATGTATGAAAAACCTTCTTGTTCAAACCTTGTAAAAATCTTCTCCGCATTCTCCAAAGTAAACTTTCTCCTTCTCTATTTTTTAATAAAATGATTAAAAGAGTAGATCAAATCAAACAAACTTTGTATGTGAAGTGAATTTTTAAAACCCTAATGCATTTGACTTTTTCTTTATTGTATTCACTTCCCGAGAAAGCCCGGTACATTCATGAAAAGCGAAATGCTTACATCCTATACACTTTTTTGTATTCAAATGTCTTAAAGCATAGTTGATGGCTTCTCCGGTATGATCAAAAAAGTTTTCTTCTCCAATCTCAGCGTACAATCCATTCTTATCTAGAGTTGTCTTTAACTCGGATTGAATTCCTGAAATGAGAAGTATGCCACCTTGCTTTTTAAAATGCTGAACAATATTCCTAAAGTAAGACTCTCCTGTTGTATCAATAAAAGGAACTTTTCCCATACGCAAAATTAAAACTTTGGGTTTATAATGAATGGTCGCTAAAATGTTTTGTTCAAATGTTTGAGCAGCTCCAAAGAATAACGGTCCTTCTATTGTATAAATACTAATTTGTGGACAATCATGAGCTTTATTTACCACATGTGGTAACAATTTTTCATGCTTCCTTGTATGATCAGGAAGCACTTTAGATATGACAAGCATGTTGCTCATACGTTTTGTAAATAAAATAACAGCTAAAATAAGTCCAATTTCCACAGCTGTTGTCAAACTTGTAAATACAGTCAATAGAAATGTTACAAGTAATACCAGAGAATCCCCCGTTTTCATTTTAAGGATGTGAATAAAATGTTTTTGCTCACTCATGTTCCAAGCTACCACCATTAAAATGGGAGCCATACTAGCAAGTGGAATATGCGAAGCGTATGGAGCTAATAGTAGAAGTGTGAATAACACAAATACCCCGTGAATAATTCCTGACATCGAAGATGTAGCTCCACTCTTAATATTGGTTGCTGTTCGAGCAATCGCTCCAGTTGCCGGAATCCCTCCAAATAACGGGGTAACAATATTGGCAATGCCCTGACCAATCAGCTCTTTGTTACTGTTGTGCTTACTATTTGTCATACCATCTGCCACGACAGCGGATAAAAGAGATTCTATACCACCCAACATTGCAATAACAAATGCAGGGCCAATTAACTGTTTGATACGCTCTACTGTGATTTCTGGTATATCAAACTGAGGAAGTGTATTGGGAATCGTACCATACGCTGTACCAATAGTAGGCACATGACCTGAGAAAAATATAGTTGCAATGATAGTTGAAATTACAACACCTACTAATGAACCAGGTACTTTAGGTGAAATTTTTGGTGTGATGAGTATAACAAAAAAGCAAATCAAAGCAGTTATAACACTGTAAAAATTGGTAGTACCGATATGAGTGAAGATTTCCTGCAGGTTTGCTATAAATTCCTCGTGTTTTTTTATACCTGTTAGACCTAAAAAACTAGCAATTTGTCCCGTAAAGATAATGACGGCAATACCTGACGTAAAACCAATTGTTACAGGACGTGGGATAAATTTAATTAAAGATCCCAGTTTAAAAATTCCCATAAGACATAAGATAATTCCGGCTAACAAACCAGCAAGTAGTAAATTTTCATATCCATAGGTAATGACAATGCCTAAAAGAATTGGAACAAAGGCACCTGTAGGTCCCCCAATTTGATATTTTGAACCACCAAATAGCGAAATGAGTATTCCGGCAATACATGTTGTATAAATCCCATACTCTGGTTTAACACCAGAGGCTATTGCAAAAGACATAGCAAGTGGTATCGCAACAACTCCAACAATCATTCCTGACAGAAGATCCTTTTGAAAATGTCCCAATGAATATCCTTCAAACCTTCCCGTAAATAATCCTCTCATTACAAACCCTTCTTTTCTATTTATAATAAATCTGGATTACAAATGTATTTCTCGTTCCTTTATAGAGGAGATTTTCATTTTTACAAAATAAAACATTATCCTAATATTTACTATACGTTTTTCTTAAATGACGCTCTAATTTACCTACATTTCCACCTTGTTGTACGTAGGATTTCAACCTTTCCGCTAGAAGTTCTCCAGCTCGACTATCTAGCTTCTTCGTATCAATAAACGATGTAATCCTTACCTTATCTGGAGTCATATCTCTACGAAACATCTGTCCTGGGATTTCACTCCAAAAACGATTCCATTCATCTAATAATCCAATTTGATCAAATAAAAAACCTTGAATCCCACATAACCAAGCTGTACAAGCTGTATTTCTTTTTTGACATCCAACTCCATCTTGTAAATGTTGGCATGAAAAACAACAAGAATTCCCGCTTTTAATACAAACTTTACAAACATGATGAGCTCCTATTGAGTGGAAAATTTCAATCCCATGTTGGATGATATCTTCTTTCTTAACTTCACTACTCAACTTCCCCCTCCTTAACTATCGTTTCACTTTCTGTTTCGTCTAGCTCTTCTAACATTGAAATCGTATCGATTAAATGGTTGTTAAAAATCTTCCGTGCAACCACCAGTAAATCTACAATCATAGGGTCTCGTAGAGAATATAAAACTCGTTTTCCATCTTTCGTACCAACGACAATGTTTTTTGAACGTAGTACACTTAATTGTTGAGAAACAGCTGAACCTTCCTTGTTAAGGATGGTTTGAATTTCATTTACACTTCTTTTACCCTCTGACAATAGTTCTAGAATACCTATTCGCAAAGGATGTGATAAAGCTTTAAAAAAATCAGCTTTAAATTGTTGCATTTCATTTCCCATTAAAACACCTTCTTATTTTTAATTAAAAATCCAAAATTATCATATACATCTTCAAATGTTTGAATATGTATATGATACTTCTAGAAATTCGAAATTTCAATACAAACTTTAAAATGTTTCCCGTAACAAAAACGACCATTTTTGTTACGGTCATTATTAATAAACTTTTAGTCTAATTAACTTGCATACTGAGTGTAACAAAAATATGTAACAATATTATTTGTAACAATATCTCCATTTAATCGTTTTTGGTACAATAGTCGGTGAAGGGGATGATAAATATGAAGTTTGGTTATATGCGTGTTTCTACATTAGATCAAAATTTAGATCGTCAAAAGAAACAGCTTGAAGAATTTGGATGCGACCGTATTTTCTTCGAAAAAATAACCGGTACAAAACGAAACCGGCCGGAATTAAATAGTATGCTGGAATTTCTTCGTCCAGAAGATACAGTCGTTGTAACCGATTTAACTCGATTATCACGTTCTACAAAAGATCTCATTGAAATTACGGAACAAATTTCTCAAAAAGGAGCACACTTGAAAAGTCTAAAGGAATCATGGCTTGATACAACAACAGCACATGGAAAAATGTTGTTTACTATTTTCGCTGGTATTGCTCAATTTGAACGAGATTTAACTTCTGAACGGACAAAAGAAGGGATTGAGGCTGCAAGGAAACGAGGGAAACATCCTGGAAGACCAAAAACCGATGAGGAAAAGGTAGATTACGCTTTATATCTTATTAATCAAGGTATGAGTCGTACAGATGCCGCCGAGAAAGCTGGTATCTCGAGAATGACTTTGTACCGTAAGATGCAACAGTAAAATACATATAGTTTTGATTTTAGTATAGTAGGAGGAATTACATTGACCTCAATTGAACGTACAGCCTATCCAAGGTTTAAACAAAACTTAACTCGAAAAGAACTGAAAGAGATTTATACCGTCACATATGAGGAGAACCAATTTGCCCATAGAGTAGCACGTGGAACTATTCCGGTCTTTAGCCTTTTAGTTATGCTAAAGTCTTTCCAACGACTAGGTTATTTTCCACGTCCAAAAGATATTCCATCTGTGATAATTCATCATATCCGTTCGAGTTTGCGTATATCAAATGAAACCGAACCAAACTTCCGAACAAAGTCCATATATCGACACCAGAAAGCAATTCGTGAGCATTTGCAAGTATTGCCATTTGGGAAGGATGCTTTACATATTGCTACTAATGCAATATATAAAGCATCTCAAGTGATGGATAACCCCGCTGACCTTATTAATGTTTCTATTGAAGAATTAATTAAGGAACGTTATGAATTACCAGCATTCAGTACACTAGATCGGCTTGCACGTCGAGTGAGAACGCTGGTTAATAATCGTCTTTGTAATACAATTCTCGCTCGTTTGTCTAATATAGAAAAAAATAAACTCGATCAATTACTTCATACGTCAAAAGAAACTCAACATTCTGGTTATAATTATTTTAAAGAAGTTCCCAAAAGCCCTTCTATTACTCATATGAAAGATTTACAAAACAGACTTTCATTTATTACGTCTTTCCTTCCAAACATTCATGATTTATTAGAAGGCATTCCAAATTCTAAATTGAAGCACTTTGCTGCTGAAGCGAATTCTTTAGATGCTTCAGAAATAAAGGACTTCGCTCCTCCCAAAAGATATATGCTGTTGTTATCAACTATTTATCGGTCACAAATTACAACTAGGGATAACCTTGTAGAAATGTTTCTAAAAAGGATGGGAATCATTCATAAAAAAGGAAAAGAAGAACTTGCTCTTTTGAGGGAGCAACATCGTTCCATAAGTGAAAATCTTATTTCTGTACTGAGTGAAGTTTTAGAAACAACAGCTATGCATGATGATAATACACAAATTGGCAGCAAAATTACTGAGCTATTTGAAGCTAAAGGTGGTATAGAATTTTTAAAACAGGACTGTACAGCAATATCCTCATACAACGGAAATAATTATCTACCACTTTTAGAAAAATTCTATAAGAATCATAGAAAAACATTATTTCGGCTCATCACATTATTAGAAATTGACTCAACAACTCAAGACGATTCCCTCATAAATGCTCTGGAATTTTTATTAGAGAACGAAAACCGTAAGGTTGAACATCTACCTAGCGATATTGATTTATCATTCGCCAGTGAACAGTGGAAACATACAATTCGCGTTGAAAAAAGCACGAATTTACTTTACCGTAAACGTCTTGAAATCTGTATATTTTCTTATTTAGCCTCTGAATTAAAGACGGGAGACCTTAGTGTAAAAGGTTCTGAGAAATATGCTGATTATAGACAACAATTACTTCCATGGGAAGAATGCCAACCGATGGTTGAAGATTATTGTAATGAACTAGAATTACCTTCCTCACCTACTGATTTTGTTAATCGGTTAAAAAGTTGGCTAACATCCGCTGCAAAAACTGTTGACCTAAACTATCCTAATAATAGACAAGTTATCATAACTGAAGATGGAGAACCAATCCTGAAACGTTTGGTACGAAAAGAGTCTTCCAAGAGTAGTAAAATGTTAGAAAAAGAAATTATACAACGACTACCGGAACGAACGATTCTCGATATACTTTGTAACGTTGAACACTGGACTCATTGTACAAGACATTTCGGCCCATTTTCAGGATCTGAACCTAAATTAGAGCATCCAATTGAACGTTATATTATTACTTCATTTGGATATGGCTGTAATTTAGGGCCAGCCCAAACCGCTAAACATATGCGAAATATAGTAACACCTCATATGATTTCTTTTGTGAATCGTAGACATATCAGTGCCCAAAAATTAGATGCCTCAATTCAAGACATTTTAAATCAATACAACCTCTTTAGCCTTCCAAAACTATGGGGGAGCGGAAAAACAGCCGCCGCTGATGGAACAAAATACGATTTATATGAAGAAAACTTACTGTCAGAATACCACATCAGATATGGGGGCTATGGAGGAATAGCTTATCATCATGTTTCGGATAATTATATTGCTTTATTTAGCCATTTTATCCCCTGTGGGGTTTGGGAAGCTGTTTATATTATTGATGGATTGCTAAAAAACAAGTCAGATATCCAACCCGATACGATTCATGCTGATACACAAGGTCAGTCTACTCCTGTCTTTGCACTTTCTTATCTATTAGGAATCAATTTAATGCCTAGAATTAGGAATTGGAAAGACTTAAAATTTTTTAGACCAAGCAAACATATTCAATATAAACATATAGATCCTTTATTTAGTGATGTAATCGATTGGAAGTTAATTGAGACTCATTGGCAAGATTTATTTCAAGTTGTTTTGTCTATAAAAGCTGGAAAGATACTACCCTCAACTCTTCTCAGAAAACTGAGAAGTAATAGTAAAAAGAATCGACTGTACCAAGCATTTCGAGAGCTAGGCAGAGTCATTCGAACGATATTTCTTCTTAGATATATCTCAGATATGAAATTAAGAGAGCAAATTACAGCTAGTACAAATAAAGTGGAAGCATATAATGGTTTTTCAAAGTGGTTATTCTTTGGTGGGGATGGGATTATTACTGAAAATGATCCAGTAGAACAAGAAAAACGGATTAAATATAATGATCTCGTTGCCAATGCAGTCATTTTTCAAAATGTCGTTGATATTACCATGATTTTATGGCAACTCAAAAGAGAAGGTTATCGATTCTCACGAGAAGATCTGGTGATGTTAAGCCCATATATGACGAAACATATAAAACGTTTTGGCGATTATGTGATTGATTTACAAAACATTCCACAACCAATAGAAGAGAATATACCTGTATAAAAGATAAACGGGTCATAACATGGAAATAAAAACCAGTCTATGACCCATTTTTACACGTATCTCGGCTGAACCCCATAATGCTGCAAATACACAGGCTAAACCGGATAAAATAAACGACAAAACAAGTGCTGGTCCTGCGTGTCCTGCTGCGGCAACACCGGTAAGAACGAAAATTCCAGTTCCGATAATAGCGCCGATCCCGAGCATAGTAAGATCAAAAGCACCGAGTTCTTTTTTTAAAGATGCCTCTTTTTGTTCTGACTGTGCTAATAATGCTGAAATAGATTTTTTTCGAAATAGATTCATATAGTTACCTCATCTCATGGTTGTTTTAATATTCCGAAAAATTACATCGTTTTTTCGTATAATGTGGAATCCTTGTAGTTCACATTTTTATTCAAATAAATATTTTAAGTATCACTTTATTTCTTTTCGCTCAATCCATTTGTTCCAAATATATGCCTTTAAGGGAAATACTTATATCCCTATGAAATCAAGGTTTGTTGCGGTTATAAATTCCTTAGCGTACCATTTTCTCAAAATTATATGGTGACCCCAAATCGTCTTTGATAATCTATTGTGTATATCTGTATGCATCCTCTATATAAATCATAGAGATTGTTTGCATGTTGACTTTGGTTTTATGTACAATATAGGTAAAGATATAGTCTGAAACAGGAAGAGGAAAACCATGTCCAATTCATTAGTAAATTTACGTATCGATTTTGCATTTAAGCAGTTATTTGGCACAAATGGGAATGAAGATATTTTAGTTGCTTTTTTAAATGCCATTTTAAAAGATTCTTTAGAATCACCTATTGTTTCCCTACAATTAGAAGATCCACATTTACATCGAGAATATGAAGAAGATAAATTATCAATTTTAGATATTTCGGCTACATTAAATACAGGAACAAAGGTAAATGTAGAAATACAGTTGAATAACAATCACGATATGATTAAACGAAGCTTGTATTATTGGGGAAGGTTATACACCTCTCAATTGCAAAAAGGAATGCCTTATAGCTCACTTCATAAAACGATTACCATTAACTTGTTAAACTTTGTGATGTTTCCAGAATATGAAGCGTTTCATACAACAGGAATCCTTTGGAATCAGCAACAACAAAAGTTATTAAGTGACGATATAGAAGTTCATATTGTAGAGATTCCAAAGTTACTACAGCAATGGCGCGAAGAGAAAGTTAATCCGTGGGAAGATTCGTTTGTTCGTTGGTTATTATTATTACCAGCGAATGAAGATGAGTATCTCACACAAACATTGGAGGACATTGCCATGAACCAAGATCCGATTTTACAAAAAGCAATGAATAAGTGGGAACGTATGAGTCAAGATTCATCTTTCCGTCAAGCATATGAAGCAAGAGAAAAGGCTTTAATGGATGAGGCTGCAAAGTTTGCTCATGCTCGTAATGAGGGGAAAAAGGAAGGAATTCAAGAAGGGGTTCAGCAAGGGGTTCAGCAAGGAAAAATACAGATGATTAAAGGTATGCATGAACTTGGTGTACCACTTGAAACGATTGCTAAAGCCAGTAAATTAGGCATAGATGAGATTGAACGTATTTTAGAACAAAAATAATCAGCAACAAAAAAAGAACCTATTAATTGGGTTCTTTTTTTGAGCTATTTGTCAACTCGGGGTACGGAAATGATTCCGGGTATGAGGGGCTAAGATGGAAAAATATTCAATACTAATGTACCTTTGAAATAAAGTCGTACTGTTTATAAAAAAGATGTACCGTTTTAAAGAAAGTTATACCGTTTATAAAAAAGTTGCACCGCTTTATCCCTTTGTATAAAGGGATATTTTTTGTGCGTATTATTAATGGTTCTGGTGCAAACACTCCAAAACGCTTGTAAGTAACCTCCTAAACTTGGACATACTGATACTAGTACTCTGAAAAAGGATGTGATTGGTATGGAAAAGCAAAATCTATTCAAGTGGAAACATTATCAACCTGATATTATTTTATTAACCGTGAGATGGTACCTACGGTACAACCTCAGTTTTCGTAATTTAGTCGAAATGATGGAAGAACGTGGGTTATCCCTTGCTCATACAACTATCATGCGATGGGTTCATCAATATGGTCCTGAATTAGATAAGCGAGTACGACGTCATCTTAAATCAACCAATGATTCTTGGCGAGTCGATGAGACGTATGTGAAAGTCAAAGGTCAATGGATGTACCTATATCGTGCTGTTGATTCAAAAGGAAATACAATTGATTTTTATTTAAGAAAAACAAGAGATCATAGGGATGCAAAGCGTTTTTTCAAGAAAGCTTTGCAGTCTTTTCATGTTTCAAAGCCCCGTGTGATAACAGTAGACAAAAACCCGGCCTATCCTATAGCGATTGGAGAGTTGAAGAAAGAGAAAAAATGCCTGTAGACATCCAAATAAGGCAGGTAAAATACCTTAATAACATTGTAGAGCAAGATCATCGCTTTATTAAAAAGAGAGTTCGTTCAATGTTAGGATTGAAGTCTTTTCGTACAGCTACATCCATTCTTTCAGGAATAGAAGCTATGCATATGGTAAAAAAAGGGCAGCTTATTTTACTGGACAAGTCTGTCCAAAAACAAGTGAAGTTCATCCATCAACTATTTGGAATTGTTGCTTAAGACTAGATTCCACTAGGAAACTTTTCGCCTCTTTATATCTTTCCTAAGTATTTGCACCAGAACCATTAACTCCAGTAGGACTTTTTAATTCCTTCTGGGAAAGTGTTTTTAATTATTTCAGCAACATTATGGTTTTTCGGTTTGCCATCCTTATATAATTTGATAGTCTTGAATCCATATGGATCACCATTTCGCACTTTTATTTTCCCTTTTAGAAATTTTCCGGTTTGCCCGATTCTGTCTAAACTTCTAAATCTCCCAACATTTGAAACTTGATATATGCCTTCATATCCTTTAATATCAAACCATGTTTCTTCCATTAACATATCCCCCGTTAAGAAAAATTAAGCCGTTTTTTATTTGTAAATTAGTTGTGTGACGCTTGATAATCATTAATCTTTTCGCGAATAGCGGATGCAATAAATTCTTCAATAGAACTGTTCGTTTCATTTACAATTTTTGTGATTGCATGATATTCATTGCTTGTTATAGTTACTGCCTTAGTGACACTACTGCTATCTAAATACACGCTATTATTAACACGTCTTGTTAATTTTCCTTCTATTATATATGGGGTTAAACAATCAATCCATTCTATCTGCATTTGCATTGGTAATTGAATAATCGATTGACGAACATCAAAGTACCAAAAACCATCTTCCTCAGAAACCTTAATATTTCTTGGTGATACATACTGTAGTACTAAGTCAATTAAGTGAAAAATGTTACTTCGCAATTGATTTGATTTAGGAAAACGGAATTTTACAAACTTTTGGTGATGACTTCTTGGTTTATCGGATAGAAGATATGCAGGCTTATACCCCACTTTAATTGCATCTTCCAGTGTCATATTGTTTCCAAACTCATCAATAAGTACAATATCCCCGCGCTTCGGAATAGATATAATGCGTGCTAATTTATTACCTTCCATAAATTTTTGGAACAATACTACATTATACTTTTGTGAGAATGTATATAGAGTATTGGTCTGATCCAATTGCTGTACCAATCCATTTATTTCTTCCTCATGTACAAATTTAGTCTCACGATTACGATGTTTCTGTATAGTACAAGTCAAATCCCCTTGTTCTATCCACTTTTCAAGTTGATACATGCTCACATTATAATCTTTGGCTGCCTGATATAAGGTAATCCCTTCTGTCTCACGATCTTCTTTCAACTTTTCTATGTCTTCTCGCTTAAATAAAAAGCTACCATCTAAACGCCAGGTCTCTCGATTAATTGGATTTAATTGTCCTTGTTTCATAAGAGTAGTAAAAATGAAGCTACTAATTCCTAAATAAGCTTTTACTTCATTCGTATTCATATTCATTTCTTGTCTTTCAAACATATCTTTTCCTCCTATGTGTAAACTTCTGTTATCTGAAATCAATAATTTTATTATGTAAAGTTAAATTTCTAAAATATATAGTGCAAATTAATTATAACACAATCAATACTTAATTTATTTCTAAATATATATGAAATGAAAATTCAATTTCTAATTAAATTATCTTTTATACAATTGTAAATTATATAAAAGATAATTTTAAAAAATAAATAGATAATAACCATAGAAAATGGGAGATTTTCTATGGTTATATAACACTTTCATTTTTATAAAATTTAATTTTGATATGTAAATAATTTTGAATGTAATTCAGTTATAATAATAGATACAAAAGAAATTAATAAGGAGTTGAATGACAATGAAATTTGAATTGATTACAATTCATAGTGAAACTTCTTTAGAAAATATTGAGAAACAAAAACAAAATTTCGCAAACATAATTGCATTATGGAATCGTGATTATATAAATGAAGCTGAATTTAAAAAGGAAAATAACGAAAGAGAAGATTCATATACATATGAGGGATTTTCAGATGAAGAAATATTGTACTACTACTTAAATCGGCAAACACATTTTGACCAAGAAAAACGTATAAAGGATGCATCCAGGACTCTATATGCACGTGATCTAAGCCAGTTCTATTTTTTCATCAAACAAAGCACAGAGTTTCTGCAGCAAGATGTTAAAGATTATGTAATTGGCCAAGTTTGGAGGAACTTAAGAAAACGACATATCCGAAACTACCAAAAGTGGTTATCCCAGGAGGCAATCTCCTATCAATCAAAAGAAAAGTACAAAGCATCTACGATTAGTAGAAAACTTGGTGTAATCCGCTCTTACTTGAAATGGTTGTATGAAATTCAATATATCCAGGAACCTCTTCATGTAGAGATTCTAAGTACGACCGTTAATAAACAACATAAACCAAAACGCGAGTTATCATATGAGGAAGTGAAGCATCTGCTTCATTACTATAAGGACAATGAAATCAATTACGCTTTATTATCGGTCCTGGCTACTACGGGATTACGTGTTGCAGAAGTCGCTCATGCCAAATGGGAAGATCTTGAGTATGACGCTATACGTGGACGTTACTATTTAACAGTTGATACAAAGGGAGATAATGAACGGATTGTTTCTATTAATAAGGACATTTTTAATCGTATTGTTGCATTTCGAATCCGGAGAAGGTTACCTGTAAACATTGGGACTAAAAATGGTGGGACTATATTTCAAACAAAGAACCATACTGCTTATAGAGAGAATTACTTGTCACAATATATTTCTAAAATTATTAAGGATACCAAGTTACTTTTTACAGAGAATATACGAATTACCCCTCACTTCTTTAGACATTTTTATGTACAGTACTTATATGATTATAAGGGGCTAGCACCTCATGTCATAGCAGCTGCAGTTGGCCATAAAAATGATAGAACTACAAAAGAAAATTACTTGAAGCAAAGACTTACAAAGGATAATGATGTAGGAAATTTAATTGGTGATGATGAATTTTAATATGTAATTAACATATAATAAATTCGAAATAGGACAAGGTTAAACAAATATCCCGTTTCACCTTGTCCGTTTGAATTGTTATAAATATTTATACTGCATAGACTTCAATTTTTGTAGGATTAGAAAAGCGGCGTTCTAATTCTTTTTTGATTTTTTCAATCGCAAAGAAAGCTGAAGATGCATATACAGTAATCACTTTTTTTATAAAAACATTACCTGTTATTAAAATGTATCTTACTGAATATGATGAAATCATACTCTCACCCTTTCATATATCTATTGTGTTTAAGATATATGCCGATAGGTGTGGATATATTCTCAAAAAATGTAAAGTGATATTGTGAGCAGAATGAAAAATATCAAAAAGTTGATTTAGAAAAAGTACTGCCAAAGTCTTCAGCAATGCCTTTCGATTAGACGTACTAGGATAATGAGCGTCTACTTTCTTCTATACGTTTGCTCATGAATAGAATACAAGTTTGTATTTAACATAGGTTTTGTATGTTCTTTTTTAGCATAATATCGATATAATTCTATCTCTCTATTAAATTTAAAGTTTCACTTCGAAGTGTACTATTATCTTTAAATATTCCTTTATATGACGAAGTTATAGTCATTGAACCAGGTTTTTTCACACCTCTCATTGTCATACACATATGCTCAGCTTCAATTACTACAATTACTCCTTTTGGCTCTAAAGTTTCAAAAATTACATTTGCTAATTCATTGGTTATTCTTTCCTGCAACTGTGGCCTTTTGCATATGGTTTCTAAAGCTCTAGCTAATTTGCTTAACCCAGTTACTTTTCCATTATTAGGAATATAACCTATGTGGGCTCTTCCAAAAAAAGGTACCAAATGATGTTCACACATAGAATAGAACGGAATTTCTTTAACTAATACCAATTCTTCATGATTTTCATTAAATATTTTTAACAAATGTTCAGAAGGGTTTTGACCTAAACCTTGAAAAACTTCCTTATACATTTTTGCTACTCGCTTTGGGGTTTCCAAAATACCTTCCCTATTAATATCTTCTCCAATTGCTTCAAGAATCATTTTTACTGCTACTTCAATTTTGTCAGTATCTATTTCTACACTTTGGATTGTTTTTAAGCTCATATATTATTTCCACCTTATCAATTTATTCATAAAATGCTCTTATTTATACGCCTCGTTTATTTCCCCATACTAAAGCATGAAGTTGAGGTAATACTTTTGCATCATTCATTTCTTTACACTGTACAGCTTTTTCAATCAACCGTTCATATTTCTGTAATAAGTTTTTAATAAGCACTGCATCATCCACCGTTTTCGTATCATCGTTCCCAACTTGTAAGAAAAATGGTACTTGCGGATATCGCTTGTGCACCTTTACTGCATATTCAAAATCGTAATCTTCAAATACAACTACTTTTAAACTAAAATCTTTTCTTTGTAATTTATGAATAACAGAATCTAGCATCGTAAAATCTGTTTTCATCTTCGAACTTGGTGGTTTAGGCGAAATTGTCACTTCTTCAATTTGAAGTAACCATTCTTGCCACTTACTCCCTTGCGTCTCAATCGCTGTACGAATTCCATTCTCTTTTAATACAGTAAGAAGAAACTGAATATTTTTCAGCAAAACGGGATTCCCACCTGAAATTGTAACGTGAGAAAAATTTTCTCCACCAATTTCAACAAGTTCATTCCAAATTTCTTCTGGCGCCATTTGTCTAACTTGTTCTTTTGCTGAGCCATCCCATGTAAAGGCTGAATCGCACCAAGAGCAGCTATAGTCACAACCTGCTGTGCGAATGAACATCGTTTTTTGTCCGATAACCATTCCTTCTCCTTGAATGGTTGGGCCAAATATCTCCAACACAGGAATCTTACTCATCGAGTATCCACTCCCGTCTTACTTCTGCATAACTCGTTGGTGTTTCAAAGAGACGTACGAATTCGACACGAGCTCCTTTATATTCTTCTGCTCGATTCCCTTTTGTTAATGCTTCCGCCATCTTTTCATAAATCCAAACAACCATATTTTCCGCAGTCGTATTCATCACTGGTAATGTCTCATTTAAATAGCGATGATCCAAATAAATCTCTATTTCGTTTTTCCAAATTTCTTTTATATCTCCAAAGTCAATTGCAAGTCCAATGTCATTTACATATCCACTAATACCAAATACAACTTTGTATGTATGACCATGTAAATTTTTGCATTTCCCTTCATAACAGTGCAAATGGTGTGCTGCATCAAATGTAAATTCCTTGCTGACCATTACTCTTTTATTATGGTATTTTAATTGCTCACGCTGAATATCCTTGTCCATTTTTTGCAAATTTTCTACAATGCGAAATCCGAAAAAGTTTTCCATTATTCATTCCCTCCTTCGCGTTCTTGTAGGTACGTATCTAATCCTGTTTTACGAAGTTGACATGCTGGACATTCATCGCAACCATCACCAATGATTCCGTTATAACAAGTTAATGTTTTTTCTCTAACAAACTCGAATGCTCCAAGTTCATCAGATAATTTCCACGTCTCTGCTTTATCAATCCACATAAGTGGTGTATGAATGACAAACGGATAATCCATTGATAAATTTAATGTAACGTTTAACGATTTCACAAACACATCACGGCAATCTGGATAACCACTAAAATCAGTTTCACATACACCCGTTACAATATGACGTGCTCCAACTTGTTTTGCTAATACAGCAGCAAATGATAAGAATAGTAAATTCCGCCCATCTACAAATGTCGATGGTAATTCACCTTCTTCGTGTGTAATCTCCATATCTATTCTTGTTAACGCATTTGGAGCTAGCTGATTTAGTAGGCTCATATCTATGACTGTATGTTTAATGCCAAGCTCGCTCGCAATTTCCGCTGCACAATCAATTTCTAACTTATGACGTTGATTGTAGTTAAATGTTACAGCTTCCACCTCCGCAAACTGTTGCATTGCCCAAAATAAACATGTTGTGCTATCTTGTCCACCACTAAAAACAACTATTGCTTTATCATTAGAGTACATTTTATTCTCCCCTTAACTACTTGCACTGTTATAATATCTTAAGGCAAACTTCCAAAAATAAATTGAAATAATAAAAAATCCAATAGAATAACCCATTAACGCGAATACATCGTTTAGTTCTAATCGACCAATTAAAGCATAAGTTGGAATATTACTAACAATAACAATAGGAAAAACAAATAAAAAAACAAATCGACTTATACCTTTATATAAGGAAGATGGGTATCTAAGTAATGTCATAGTACCAAGAAATAACTCATGCATACCTTCAACTTTGGTTAACCATATAGATAAAGTCATTAAAATAAACCACAGAGAATACGAGAGTATAATCCCTAAAAACAATAGACCCAAGAAAGAAAATCCATTTACAATACTAACACTCTCTCCCTTTTGTAATAATGCATAACTAATTAACAGCACGGCTGGTAAACAGTTCCCTAAATTCCCTAAATCAAGCTTTCTTAATGAAACTAGAAACTGACTATTAATAGGTTTAAACAATATCTGATCTAAACTTCCTTGGTTAACTAAACTCGGTATATACGGTAGATTATTAATAAAAAGAGTAAACATCAAAGATTTTATCAACTCACTTGTTCCAATTAACAAATAAATATCATTTGTATTCCAACCATTAATATTACCAAAACTATCAAATATACTATTAAAAAATACTAATGTAACAATGAACCAAACAACGCTATCTAATATATTTAAAAAAAAGTTAACTCTATACATCATAATATTACTTAAATTAATTTTAAGAATTGCTTTTAACATTTTTAAATATCTAATCATATTTATGCACCAACAGATTCATATTTATTTAACCCCTTCTTCCAAAGTACTCTAATAAGGACATAGAAAACTAAAGACCATATCACTTGTGAAATTAATCCATTTACAATTTCAGTGCCACTTAAATTTCCTAAATATACATTTACCGGAAAGTGAATTAAGTATGAAAAAGGTAAAAACTGAGTTATTGTATTTAACGGAGCTGGTAAAAATTCAAGCGGAATAAGCGATCCAGATAATAATTCTAATACTATATCTACAGTAAAGAAAAAGGATGATATCTCTACAAAGTAAAATGAGAAGAGTGATATCAAATAATAAATCATATAATATAGTATTAATGCTCCTACTATTGAAAGAATGAAAAGGAAAGTATATTTTAAAGTAGGCAAAAGAAAATAATCCCTGTTCAGGAATATTATCGGTATTATCGGTATCACTGACATCAGTAAATGAATAATTTTGTTACCTAAATTATGACTAAACCAATATCCAAAATATGAAAATGGTTTTATAAGATATTTTGATAATTCACCGGATTGTATTTCCTCATTTATCGACCAGTGCATTTCAGGAATTAGTAAAAGTTCAATTAACTTAGCAATTATTACATAAGTAATCATCATTTCAAGAGTATAACCTTGAATATTGCTTTGTGTTTCAAAGAGAGAATGCCACAATAGTATTAAAGCCACAAGCGGTATTAAACCAAAAATCATATATAATACAACATTCATACGATACTGAAAAACCGCTTGAAATGAAAGCATCATTGGTTTTAAATACTTCTTCATACTGTTATTTTCACTCCAGTCGATTCCATTGAATAAATATCTTCAATGAGGTCTTGTGATGACATTTCAGTCAAATTGTAGTCAATAACATTGAATTCTTTTAATATGCTAGATATGGTCTCGTTCACTAACTTATCTTGAACTTTTATTGTTACACTAAATTTATCCGATTCTTTAACTTCTCCATATTTCTTAAGATTTTGAGAATTTATTTCATTTTCAAAGCTAAGATATATATATTTATAACTCTTAATTTCTTCTTTTATTTTTTTGAAATTGTTATTAAAAACAACTTCTCCATTCTTCAATATTATTAATTCTTCACATAACTCATATATATCCGGGAAATAATGGCTAGTTATTACAACTGTTGTATTTCTTTCTTTGCAATAATTCTTGAGAAAATTTCTAATATTCTTTTGAGCAAGAAAATCCAATCCAATAGTCGGTTCATCTAAAAATAATATCTTAGGTGAGTGTAAGATTGAAGCAATTAACTCACATTTCATTCTCTCTCCTAACGATAGATTCCTTACTGGCGATTTAAGAATTTCTGATACCCCAAGATTTTTAGCTAATTCATCTACATTCTTTCTAAACTCTGTATCAGACAGTTCATATATTTCTTTATGTAATAAAAATGTTTCGTAAGGGGAAAGATCCCACCATAGCTGATTTTTTTGTCCTAAAACAACGCCAATTGACTTTAAAAAATCTTTCTTCTTATCATGGGGGTTAAATCCATTTACCAAAATTCTCCCGGAAGTTGGTTTAATTAACCCAACCATTGCTTTCATTAAGGTAGACTTACCAGCACCATTCGCGCCAATAAGCCCTATTATTTTACCTTCTTTTATTTTGAATGACACATCACTTAAAGCAGTAACCTTGACCTTTTCTCTTTTAAATAAACTCTTGAAAGAGTTTATTAATCCTTCTTCAATTTTTACTCTTTCAAAAGTTTTTGATACATTTTCAATTTCAATGATATCCATCTTCTCTCTCCTTTTTACTACTTACTTACCACTCTAAAAACTTCTGCAAATTGCACTCCTGCCTGCATACCCCTATAAGAATTTAGCCCCAAAACTCCATCAACCAAATTTAATGTTTTAAGTTGGGATTCATATTTTTTAATTGATGCTTTTTTCAGTTCAATAAACCTGGTAATATCTTTTACAACCTGATAGTTTTTCATGGGAGTCCATACTTCATACTGTAAACACATCGGAGCACAATTCTCTTTTAAGAACCCTGATTGACACAGGAATATTGCTTCTGATACAACTTCATTTACTATTCGATGATCCCTATCACTTTCCATATCATGGGGGAAATAAATAAAATTAGGCTTATATATAGAGATTTCGTGAATAATTTCTTCCACAAAATCTAAAGAATACACAAGTGATCTGTCTGGTTTCTTTAAAAATTTAACATTTCCTTTTTCTATCCCTAATGTATTACAAGCATTTATACACTCGTTCTCTCTATTTGAAATAATTTCATTTAAATCCCCTACACCTCCAGATAAATCTCCTTTTGTAATTATTATTACTTTTATATGTTCACCCTTACTAATAGCTTGAGCAATTGTTCCACCACAGCCAATGACTTCATCGTCATGGTGTGGCGCTATAACTAAATGTTTTTTTACTATATCCTTCATTCAGCATCACCTTTATTGAACAGGTAAATCATTTACCTATTATTTTAATTAAAAATTATTTACTCTGGAGTATACTAACTGGATACATTTTATTTCCACTAGAAAAATATACTTTTTTAACGAATTTACCGAAAGAATTCTCCTTCCTCAAGCGTGTGAAGGGCGATAGCCCAACTGTAGGTGGGAGATGAATTTTGGTTTGGCATAGCCAAAAACTTTTGATAAACTAGCTATATGAAGTTCTTTGATAACTTGATATAGGAGGTTGCAGGAAGAAAATAGAGTGTGAAAACCAAGCCATTCA